>NZ_DATCNW010000222.1:0-15276 GCF_036565025.1 Pengzhenrongella sp. | reverse complement strand
CAACGGAGAGATCAGCCGCATGGTCTTCGGACCCGACGGGCAGATCCTGAACGTCGGACGCAAGAAACGCACGTACCGCAAACACTTGCGGCGCGCGATCATCGCCCGTGACAAGCACTGCCAGTACCCGGCGTGCAACGCACCACCACGCCTGTGCGAAGGACACCATTCCAAGCATTGGGCTCGCGATCACGGCGACACCGATGCCACTACCGGCGTGCTGCTCTGCTTTCACCATCACACCCATGTCCACAACAACGGTATCGAGGTCACGTGGAAACCCGGCGGCGGGTGGCAGTTCACCGACCGCCACGGCGTGGTCATCCTGCGCACCTGAGGAGAATCGCTGATCTGAAGGCCGCAACCAATGGGACCCCGGATCTGACCTGCCGTGTTGTTATGCCCCGTGTTGTTATGGCCCGTGTCGTCATGCCATTGTCGCGCCGCGTCGCGCCAGGTCCGCGCCAGGTCCGCGCCAGGTCCGCGCCAGGTTCACATCAGGTTGCAGACGTCGCGGACGTCCGCGAGGCTCACAGACTGCGCATAGAAACCCTCAAGGGGCCGCCCAGGGTGATCACTCAACACTGGGTCCCATGAACATCAGCCGACGCGCACGCAGCCCGCTCACCAGGCGGATCCGGATGGCGATTGGTGGTGTCGGCGTGGCAACCCTGGCTGGTTTTGGGTTGTTCGTCGAGCAGGCCGCCAACGCCGACCAGACCGACACGACCTCGACCGGAACCTCCGCGACCACCTCTTCGACGCCGTCCGACACCGCGACGAGCGCCACGACGTCCGACTCCGGCGGCACCTCGACCAACTCGACCTCGAGCGGCACGAGCAGCTCGACCAGCTCGAGCTCGACAAGCTCCGACTCGAGCGCGGGCTCGACAACGACCTCCGGATCCGACTCCAACAGCTCCACCTCCGCCAACACCGGTACCGGCTCGTCGTCGGTCACCAGCGGAACCACCTCCCAGAGCGACAGCGGGAGCAACGGATCATGACGACCACCCGAACCGTCACCACGACCGCCGTCCTCGACCGAGATGCGCCCCTCCCGACCGCGAGCTGGCAGGACTGGAGCTGCCTGGTCCGCCTGGTCGTGAGCGATCCGGACGCCCTGACACCGGCGATCGCCTACCTCGAGGCGATGATGCAGCGCGTCGATCGCGCGGCGAGCCGGTTCCGCGCCGACTCCGAGCTCAGCTGGGCCAACGCCAACCCCGGTCGACCGGTGGTCGTGTCCCGGACCATGGCCAACCTGGTCGCGTCCGCGCTGCGGGAGGCCGCTCGCTCCGACGGCGCGGTCGATCCGACCGTCGGTGACGATCTGGTCCGGCTCGGCTACGACCGGGACATCGCGCTGGTCCGAGACAGCCCGCTGCCGGTCGGTTCCGGACCCGAACCTGTCGCCCGGCCCTCGTGGCGCGACGTGCGGCTGGACGAGATCGCGTGCCTGCTCACCGTCCCCGCCGGCTGCACGCTCGACCTGGGCGCGACCGCGAAGGCCCAGACCGCCGACTGGGCGGCCGCGGACCTGAGCGACCGCTTCCGCTGCGACGTGCTCGTGGAGATCGGTGGCGACCTGGCGGTGGCCGGACGCAAGGACGACTGGCAGGTGACCGTCGCCGAGCGTGTCGGTCAGGCCGGCGAGCAGGTGACTCTCGGCGCGGGCGGTATAGCCACCTCGACGACGACCATCCGGCGCTGGCGGCGCGGGGACACCGAGATCAGTCACCTCATCGACCCGGCCACCGGGGCCCCCGCGGCCGGACCGTGGCGCACCGTGACCGTCGCCGCCGGGAACGCGACCCATGCGAACACGTGCAGCACGGCCGCCGTCGTCCTCGGGGACGGCGCGGTGACCTGGCTCGGCATACAGCGGGTCGCCGCGCGCCTCGTTCATCAATCCGGCGAGGTCCACGCGATCGGAGGCTGGCCATGCTGACCTGGTACCTGGCTCGCGGGGCCGGCATCGCGGCGTTCGCCGCCCTGAGCCTCGCCACCGGAGCGGGTGCGTTCACCGCCCGGCACCGCACTGAATCCCTTCGGTCGCTGGAACGCCGCGTCGTGGTCCAGTACGTCCATCGCTCCGCCGCGCTGGCCGGGCTCCTGCTGCTCACGGCGCATGTCGGCTTCTTGATCGCGGATGCCGCCGCCGGGGTCGGCTGGCTCGGCGCCCTGGTCCCGTTCGCCTCGAGCTATCGGCCGTGGCAGGTCACCCTGGGCCTGGTCTCGGCCTACCTGCTGGTGGCCGTCGCGGTGACCGGGATGCTGCGCTCGAGATTCGCCCTCTCGGAGCGCGCGGCCGGCCTGTGGCGCCGGATCCACCTGGCGTCCTATGCCGCGTGGGCAATGTCGGCGTGGCACTTCCTCGTCGCCGGAACCGACTCCGGAACCTGGTGGGCCCGGGTCGTCCTGGCCGGCGGCGTCGCGATCGTCGCGGCCGGCGTCCTCGCGCGGCTCGGCGAGCGGCCGGTGATCGGCGACCGGAGCTCGGCACCCGAACGGGCGACGGGCGCCTCCGGGCGCCGAACGTCCGACACCGCAGCCCCCCAGACCGCCCGCAGGCTCGAATCGATCGGAGGATCCCGATGACCCCCACCTTGCATACGAGGCCGGACAGTCCGCGAAGAGCTGCGGCCCGTGCGCCTTCGGCCTCCCCGCGCTGGCCGACGACGTCCTGGCCCTGGCCGCCGGCCGCGCCGAACCCGGCGTCGCCGAGCGGCACGCCCGGATGGTCACCGGCCGCGGCGCGTGCGCTCATCCCGACGGCGCGGCCCGGTTCGTGCTCAGCGGGCTCGCCACGCTCGCCGGCGAGGTTCGCGCGCACGCAGCCGGGAACGGCTGCGGACGCCAGGATCGCGGCCTGCTCGCTCTCACCCGTGCGCACGCCTTCGACCGGAGGACCCGATGAGCGCCGACGACCAGCGTCCGGCGAACCTGGCCATCGACTGGACCCGGTGCGACGGGCACGGCCTGTGCGCCGCACTTCTGCCCGGATCGATCCGGCTCGACGACTGGGGCTACCCGGTGCTCGACCAGGCCCGGATCGCCGCCGCCGAACCCAGCGACGTGAAGCGGGCGGTGTCCGTGTGCCCGGCGCTCGCGCTTCGGCTGACCCGCGGACAGTGACCATCGAACCGTCGACGCCTTGCGTCCCGACCGGCGTTCCGCTATAAATGACACGACATAGATGTTGTGTCATTTATCATCGGAGGAGCCGTCATGGGTCCGATCACCAAGGTGTCGGTCGTCAGCACGGGAACGGTCCGGATCAGGCCGCAGCACGTGCAGTCGACCGGCTCCCCGCTGCTGTGGTGGCTGCTGACCTCGCGCCGCTGGACCGCGCCGCGCCCGATCAACGTCTACGTGATCGAGCACGAGCGCGGGCTGGTGCTGTTCGACACCGGGCAGGACCGCCGTTCGGTGACCGACCCGGACTACTTCCCGGGCGGGTTCACCGGTCACCTCTACGCACGCCTCGCGCAGTTCGCGATCGGGCCCGGCGAGACGTTGACCGAGCAGCTGCGCGGGATCGGGTACGAGCCCGACCAGGTGCGCACCGTCGTGCTCTCGCACCTGCACCAGGACCACATCGGCGGCCTCGCCGAGCTGCCGAACGCCGAGATCCTCGTGAGCGCGCGGGAGCTGGCCGAGCTCGACGCCCCGTTCGCGGAGGTCAATGGCCTGCTCAAGCGCCACATCGAGCTGCCCGGACTGCGGTGGACACCGGTGACCCCGGCCCCGCTGGATGACGAATCCATCGCGGGGTTCACCGCGGCGCACGACGTGTTCGACGACGGCAGCCTGCTCCTGCTACCCACCCCGGGGCACACGCCGGGTTCGCTCTCGCTGCTGGCGCGGCGCGACGGGATGGCGCCGCTGCTGTTCGTGGGCGACCTGACGTACGACGTCGACCGGCTCGTCGCCGAACGCGTGCCGGGAGTCGGCTCGCGCACCGGCCTCCTGGCGTCCACGCGGGCGGTCAACGAGCTCCGGCAGCAGCACCCCGATCTCGCGATCCTGGCCGCCCACGATCCCGCTGCGGCCGGGCACCTGCGCCGGGCGCTCGACGCGAGCCCCGCCGCATGAGGCCGGCCGAGCTCATTCGCTACCTCGTGCTCGCGGCGCAGCGCGAGGGCAACCGGCGTCTGACCGGCGAGCTACGGGCGATCGGGCTCACCCCGTCGCAGTCCGAGGTGCTGCGCATCCTCGGCGATCACGCACCGCTCTCGCTCACCGGGCTCGGCGAGCTCCTGATCTGCGAGAGCGGCACGAACCCGAGCCGACTGGTCGATCGGCTGGTCGGTGCGGGCCTGGTCGAACGCGTCGTGGCCGACGACGATCGGCGGCACGTCACGTTGTCGCTCACCGCCGCGGGTCGCGAGTCGGAGGCCGCGGTGCGCGTCGTGGAGGACCGGCTGTACGCCGACCTGGACGCCGCGACGGCCGGCGTCGACCTGACCGGGGCCTTGGACCTGTTGGGCCGGCTGAGCGCCGGAGGCCTCGCGGGCGACGCGCTGGCGAACCGGATCGCCGCGCAGGCGGGCACCGCGCGATGATCGACGGTCATCGACAACTTCGACCTGCGCGACAGGGCGTACGAGACCGCCTCGGTCTCCGGCCGCGTCACCCAGGAGGTCCTGCTGCTGGCCGGTTCCAAGGATCACTACGTGCCGCTGCGTCAGCTCACCGATCAGATCAGTTCACTCACGGCGGCACGATCGGTCACCGTACGGGTACTCACGGAGGCCGAGAGCGCCCAGAATCATGTCCACGTCGGTCACACCGGGCTCGCGCTGCGCGTGATGGCGAACTGGATGACCGAGCTCGACCTCGAGAGGTAGCCATGAGAAACGTGCCGCGCGACAGCCCGGCCACGATCGAGGTCCCTGAGCCGTGAGTGACGGTTCCATCGACCGGCGCAGGTTCCTCGGCATCCTCGGGCTCGGTGCGGGGGCCCTCGCCCTGGGCGGGTCGGCCGGACCGGTCCGTGTCGTCGGCGACCAGTACCCCGACGTCTCGGCCATGCTCGCCGCCGAGCCGTTCTACGTCGCGCACCACGGCTGCTCGCGCACCTGGCCGGAGATGAGCCGCTACGCCTACACCCAGGCGGCCCGCGCGGGCTTCGGGGCGTTGGAGCTCTCGCTGGCCCGCACGCGCGACGGCGTCTGGTTCGGGCTGCACGATGCGACCCTGGACCGGACCTCGGCAGTCACCGGCAAGACCGCGAGCGAGCTGACCTGGGCCCAGGTCCAGCGGTACCGGATCCTCGGCTCGACCGCGGCCGACGACCCCACGCAGCCGGACCGGCCGTACATGCGCTGGGAGGAACTCATCGCGGCGTACTACCCCTCGCACGTGATCTTCGTCGATCCCAAGCACGCCGTCGCGCACCGCGCCGAGCTGATGGCGAAGATGGACGCGCTGCCGGGCACCCCGCAGGACCACCTGGTCTGCAAGTACTACGGCGTCTCGGGCAACCTCGAGAACACCTCCGGATGGGCGAGGCTCGCGGCCCTTCGCGGGTACCGCAGGTGGGGCTACTTCTACCAGCCCGATGCCCCGGACTTCGCGGCCTACCAGGGCCGGTGGGACCTGTTGGGGCTGGACTACACAGCGGACGACGCCACCTGGGCGGCGCTGCTCGGCTACGGCAAGCCCGTCATCGCGCACGTCGTGCCGAACCGGGCCGCCGCGCAGACGGCCCGACACAGGGGCGCCGCCGGCCTGATGGTCTCAGGCGCGACGGCGATCCACGTGTCCGGTGAGCACCGGTTCAGACCGACGCTGGCGCTCCCGTCTCGACGTTGAGGATGTTGCCGTCCGGGTCGGCGAACCAGACGGACTTCATGGCATCACCCATGCTCGCCACCCCGTCCGTCCAGACCAGGGGCTCCAGGTCGAAGGTCTGGAAGGTCACCCCCTTGGCACGCAGCGCCGCGACCTCGGCGTCGAACGCGTCGGGCGCCACGTCGAACGTGACGGCGGTCGCCTTGTTCGTGCCCGCGTACGAGGAGAGGTAGACCAGGAACCTGCCGCTGCCGGACGGATAGATGACGCCGTCGGGCACGTCACCGATCACCGGGGAGAACCCGAGGGTGCCCTCGTAGAAGGCCCGCGCCTGGACGAGGTCCTTGACCGCGAGGGCGGGAATGGGTGGGTAGTCGGCGAGCATGACGCCTCCAGCGCGGACCGGACGACCATCGGCCGGTCGGCAACTCGAACGTAGAGCCGCCCGGACGACGGGGTCAACTTCCGACTCAGCTCACCGCGAGCCCAGCCACGGTGGCCGGCAACCTCTCCCACGAGCCGATGGGCGCGAGCGAGCCGCGCTCGCCGACGGCCCAGCCGAACAGTCGCCGGGAGTCGGCATCGATCGCGTACAGGTACCGGCCGTCCCGGCTCAGGTCCTCGTCCCGCAGCCCCGGATGCCCCTCGACCGCGACGCCCGCCGCGGCCTCGTCGAGCTCGAGACTGCCGTCGGCGTTGATCGCGTACCGCGAGACGGCGCCGTCGGCGTAGTTGGTCGTGTACGCGTAGCGGTCGTCCTTCGAGACCACGGCCCAGCAGATCTCGCTGCGCCCGTTGCCGACGGACCGCGAGACCGGCGCGACGCCGCCGTCGGCGAGCACGTACGAGGAGGCCGCCGCCATGCCGACCTGCGCCCCGAACGCCTCGGTCACGACGAGCCCGCCGCTGCGGGTGAACGCGAAGCCGTACGGCGTCGGGCCGGACGAGGGCTGCACGACGGCCCGCCCGAGGTACCCGTCCTCGTCCACCGGGTAGGCGACGATCGCGTTCGCGCCGCGTTCGGTGACGACGAGGATCGTGCCGTCGGGGCTGAACCCGACCTGAGCCGGGTCGGCGCCGGCCGAGAGGTAGCGGGTCGAGCCGGCGATCGGCTCGATCTCATGCCAGGGCAGCCCGAGCCGGAACCCGGTCAGGGACGGGTCACCGGTGTTGAGCACGTACACCAGCCCGTCGTGCTCGGCCACGGACTTGGGCGCACGACCGGTCGCGGCCTTCCGCGTGAGCGTCAGCCGGTCCTCGCCGACGGCGAACACGCTGACGTTGCCGCTCCCGGCGTTCGTCACGAGCACGAATCGCCCGTCCCCGGTGAGCGTGACCGAGCCCTGCGAGGTGAGGTGCGCGACGCCGTCGCCCGCGCCTCCCGTCTCGTAGGTTCCGGCCGGGGTCAGGCTCCCGTCGGCGGCCCGCTCGAAGGTCAGCAGCCGATTGTGGTCGGGCTCGTTGCTCTGCACGTAGAGGTACCCGGGCCTCGGGTCGATGGCATCGGTCGACATCTCGTCCTCCCTGCTGTCGGCACCCCGGCAGGGCATCCGACCCCTCTCTGTCCCATCTTGTCCCACAGGGACCCGATCCGATACGCCCATCTTGACGCCCGGCGGCCTGCTCGCCAGCGGGTCCTGCACTTCCGGCACCTGAACGCCGACGACACCGACTCCGCGCACGACCGGCTCCGCTACGTGCCGGATCGGCCGGACGTGGTGGAGTCGCGACTGCACGAGGGAGAGACGACCTCGGCCACCGTCCGTCAGGGGTCGTGGGCGAGGTTGACCGAGCAGAATTCGCTTGCCTCGCCGGGACCTGAGAACGAGACTTCCCGCGTGAAGATGCACGAGGGACAGGTCGAAATCAGCGCGGACGACGTAAGAGCCATGCTGCTCACGCAACGTCCTGACCTCAGCGATCCACTGATTCGGCCGGTCGTCTCGTCGGGCACCGTCGCCACGCTGTTCCGCCTCGACGAGGATCTCGTGGCGCGCTACCCCTTGGTTCCCGCGGCGGACGACGTGCGCCGGGTCGAGATCTGCGGCGAGATCGCCCATGCGCAGGCCGTGTCGACGCGGGTCTCGCTGGAGGTCCCCGAGCCGGTGTGTGTGGGTGAGCCGAACGATCGGTATCCCGGCTGGTGGTCCGTCTGGAGATGGTTGCCCGGGGAGACGATGTGTCAGGACGCGGTCAACGATCTCAATCGTTTCGCGCGCGACCTGGCCTCGTTCGTCCGCGAATACCGAGCCATGCCCACCGACGGGCGCACCTGGGACGGCGCCTGCCGCGGCGGCGGTCCCCTGCTCGACAAGGACGAGTGGGTCCGGCACTCGATCGCCCGGAGCAGCCACCTGGTCGACACCGACACGGTCACCGCCATCTGGGAGGAGTGTCTGCGGGCCGACCCTCATGACGACGATCCCGTGTTCATCCATTCCGACTTGCTTGCTGCGAACCTGCTCGCCCGCGAGGGCCGGCTGGCTGCCGTCATCGATCTGGGTCTGCCGCACGCCGGCGATCCCGCCGCTGACTTGACGCCTGCCTGGCACATCCTGGGCAGCGAGAGCCGCCGCATATGGCGCGAGGAGCTGACCCCCGACGACGAGTCGTGGACCAGAGCCAAGGGGTGGGCCCTCGAGCAGGCGATCGGCGCTCTGCACTACTACGAGCATTCCAACCAGGGCATGTTCTCAGCAGCCCGGCGAACCCTCAACGAACTCATCAAAGAACCGTCGCTCCGCTGAGGCACGATCACGCGGATCGCGCGAGGCTGACGGCGCGCGCGGAAAATGGCTCGGCCGGTGTTCGCGGTGTCCTGTTCGACTTCCACGACACCCTCGTCTACGCCGGCAGCTTGGCCGCGTGGGTGGCAGACGGCGGCGGTTGGGACATTGCCGCGGACGAGCGCGAGCGGGTGCTCGCGGTCCTGCCGGACGCGTGGGCCCGCGCCGCCGCCCGCTGGCCGGGGTCATTCTGGGACCTGAGCCCCGCTGAGCATCGCCGAGCGTTCACCTGGATCCTGCAGGAGGACGGCGGGTGCTCACCCGCGCTGGCCACGTCCCTCTACGACTCGATGCCGAACCAGTGGCAGCTCGCCCAGGGGGTCGCCCCGTTGTTCACGCGGTTGTGCCGTGACGGGATCCGGATAGGCATCGTCTCCAATATCGCGATCGACATCCGTCCGGTCCTCGACCAGTGGGGCCTGCTGGGCCAGCTGGACGCCGTCGTGCTCTCGTTCGAGGTAGGCATGGTGAAGCCCGACCCTGCGATCTTCCTGCTCGCCGCAGCGGCCATCGACCGACATCCCGCCGAGTGCCTCATGGTCGGGGACAGCCCCGCGATCGACGGCGCTGCCAGCAGGGTCGGGATGCGCTCGCTCATCGTGGCGAAGGGGGACGCCGGGCCCCGGCTCGACGCGGTGGCGCCCCTGTGCGGATTGACGCCCACGTGAGCACTCATGCCATGGGCAGCTCCGCGCGGAGGATCACCTCCTGCGAAGGTGGGTGAACGGCGCGCTGCCTCTCAGCGGTCCGTGACGAACGAGGAGGCGACACCCATGGTCGAGCAACCCAGCCCCCACCAGCCGGTCACCTACGACCGCCACGACCACGTCGAGGGCCCGTTCTACCACGGCACGAAGGCCACGCTCCGAGCCGGCGTCGAACTCGTCCCGGGCTACGGCTCCAACTTCCAGCAGAGCCGGGTGTCCAACAACATCTACTTCACCGCGCTCGTGGACACCGCCGCCTGGGGAGCGGAGCTGGCGACCGCGCTGGCCGGGAGTGGGGAGCGGGGGCACATCTACGTCGTCGAGCCCATGGGCCCGTTCGAGGACGACCCGAACGTGACGAACAAGCGATTCCCGGGCAACCCCACGCAGTCCTACCGGACACGCCGCCCGCTGCGCGTCGTCGCAGAGCTGGAGAGCTGGCAGGGCCACGCCCCCGAGGTGCTGAAAGGCATGCTGGACCACCTCGCCCAGCTCCGGGAGCAGGGTCTCGACGTCATCGAGGACTAGCCGGACGTGCCGGGGGTCGGATGGTCGCGACGACGTCACGGCCATCTTGGAACCACGTGCGGATGGGCAGGCAGAAGAACACTGCGTCGGACCGTGTAAGCCAGCCGGCCGGACGCGTCCGGGACGTTCGAGAAGCCAGGGAGCCTGATCATCGGGAACGGCCATCATCGGGTGGGCCGGACATCTCGGATCGTGGCTTCGAGTTGGACGGCGCAACGTGCCCCCGGGATCGTCCACACCCCGGGTCACCAGCGCCGGTCTAGACTTTTGCGCTCTCGACGATCGGACCGAGCCATCCACCTGAACCAGCGAGGCGGCGTGAACCAGCCATGAACGTCGTCACCGTGATCATGATCGTCGCGCTGCTGATCGGCGTCGTGCACGGTTACCGGCTCGGGCTCGGTTGGGTGGTCCTGCCCTCGGCCGGGTTCGTGGCGGGGTTCCTCCTGGGGGTGCGGCTGGCGCCCCTGGCGATGCGCTTCGTCGAGCACCCCGCGGCAAAGTTCGCGGCCGCCGTCGTCGTCACGATCATCCTCACCTCGCTCGGCGCCGCGCTCGGACGCTTCGTGGCACGCAGCTTCGACACCGCCAGCGACCGGCTGCACCTCGGGTGGGTGAACCGGACTCTTGGGGCGGGCCTGCAGGCGGCCATCGTCCTGGTGGTCGCCTGGCTCCTCGCCTCCGGAGCGTCGACCGTCGACGCGTTCGGGCTCGGCCGGCAGGTGCAGACCTCGCCCGTGATCCGCGCGCTCAACGACGTACTGCCGACGCCGCCGGACATCGTCTCGCGACTCCGCGGGATCATCAGCCCGAACGGCTTCCCGAACGTCTTCCTCGCGGGCGAGCCCAGGACTGCGGTGATCACCCCGGGCAAGACCATCGATCCCGCCACGGTCGCCACCGCCTCGGGCTCGGTCGTGCAGGTCATCGGGGTGGGCTGCGGCGGGCTCGTCGAGGGGTCCGGCTTCGTGGTCGCGCCCGGGGTCGTGGTGACCAACGCGCACGTCGTCGCCGGGGTCGGCAAGCTCACGGTCACGGACGGCGCTGGGCGACACGCCGCGACGGTCGTGCATTTCGACCCGGACGAGGACCTCGCCGTGCTCACCTCACCCGCCGTGCAAGCCCCCGCGCTGCGCACCGATTCCTCCGTCCTCCCGCCGGGCGCCACCGGGGCCGTCCTGGGCTACCCCGGCGGCGGGCCGCTGCGCGAGAGCGGCTCCGTCGTCCTGAGGCGCACGATCGCGGTCGGTCAGAACATCTATGGCAAGGGGACCGTGAACCGGTCCGTCTACACGGTCGCAGCCAACATCGAGCCCGGCAGCTCGGGCGGCCCGCTGCTCACGAGCGAGGGGACGGTCGCCGGCGTCGTGTTCGCGAAGTCCGTCACCCAGGACGACGTCGGCTACGCACTGACCTGGAGCGAGGTCGCCGCGGACGTGCGCGCCGCGAGCACGCGGACCGCGGCGGTGCCGAACGGGGCGTGCACGACCGGGTGACCCCACGGTCTTCGCGGTCGGTCCGGAAAATACCCTCAGTGCCGAATGAGCCCGCCGACCGGAACCGGAGCGACGTGACCGGTTGCCGGGAGGGCCCGCGCAAGACCGACGTCGACGAGCGATGATCGGCGCAGGCGACCTACATCGGGTAGCGGAGTCCAGACCGACTCGGCGGTCTCGCCGTTCGGCTCGGGCCGGAGT
This sequence comes from Pengzhenrongella sp., assembly GCF_036565025.1. NCBI lineage: Bacteria > Bacillati > Actinomycetota > Actinomycetes > Micrococcales > Pengzhenrongella > Pengzhenrongella sp. The sequence goes on along the minus strand of NZ_DATCNW010000222.1, from coordinate 3,759 downwards.
ACGCCACCAATGATGCGGACCTGATGGAAGATGCCGACATTCTGGTGCTCGATCCCTGACCGCGCCTCGCCAGCGGAAGTTCGGGACCCTACCTTTGCCGGTCATCGCGGTGCCGGGACGGTGTCGGGCCGTGTGGCAGGATCGGCCGGTGCCAGCCGATGAGCCCGACGAAGCGCGGCACGTCGGCACCGGGAACGAGGCGTGGCGAGACGTTCTGCGCGGCCTGGTCGCTCATGGGATCGCGCCACGAGCCATGGCGGCCCGCGGCTCGGGGTTGGGCCTGCAGTTCGAGCTACGCGAACTGACGCCGCACACCCGTGAGCGGTGGAACGGCCCGACCTCGCGGACGGCGACGAGCCGAGGCGCCGCCCGCCCCACCGCCGATGAGGCAGCGACGCGCGGCCAGGGCCTCGAGGGTCGCGGTGAGTACCGGCTCGGCGTGCGCCCGGTCGTGCGCTCCGAGCGGGGCTGGACCCGGGGCATCCTCACCTGGTCGAATATCGCCCAGATGCGTGGCCGGCTCGACCTGGACGCCGAGCAGCACCGATGGTTCTGCCAGTTCGGAGCCCTGCATCGCGCGGCCGGCCCCGCCCTGCCGGGCGGCGATCTCGCGTGGGTGTACCTCGACGACTTCATCAACCCGGTGCTCTGGGACCTGCTCACCCAGGCCCGGGCGATCGGCATCGTCTTCGTCGGCTCAGGCTCCGGCGCCACCGTACGCGTCGCGGAACGCGCGCACCTGGGCCTTGACACCGAGCGGTCGGCGCGGGGCATCCGCGTGCGCGCCAGACTCACGGTGGACGGCGCCCCGGTCGAGGTGCGGGACGCTCACGCGATCGGCACGCACGGCGTCTACGTCGTCGACGTCGAGCGGCCGCGCCGGATCGTGCTGGCGCCCACGGTCGCGCCGCTCGGCGCGCAACAGCTCACCCTCCTCGGGACTCGGGGCGGTCGCACCGTCGCGGACGCGCTGCGCGAGGGCGTCCTCGTCCCTTCGGACCGGGCCGAGGAGTTCGCGCGCGAGCACGTCCCCGCGCTGCGCGCCGGCCTCGACGTCGACAGCGCGGACGGCACCGTGGACCTACCCGCTCCCGCGCCGCCGACCCTGGTGCTGACCGCCCGGTACGCGCCCCGTCACACCGTCGACCTCGCCTGGCACTGGGATGGACACGCACGTTCCGGCCCCACACCCGACCCACGCTCGGTCCTCCCGCTCGGCATGCTGCCCGACGACTGGTGGCCGCAGGACGGGACCGGGCTGCCCGTGCCGGTGACGCTCCGCGGCGTCGAGGCCGCCGAGTTCGCGGCCGGCACCGCACCCCGCCTCGCGGCCCTGCCCGGAGTCCGGGTGGACGCCGTCGGCACCCGGCCGAACTACCGCGAGCTGCATGGCACACCTGTCCTCACGGTCGCCGCGCAGCCCACCGAGACGAACGACTGGTTCGATCTGGGCGTGAGCGTCACGGTCGACGGCCGCACCATCCCCTTCGTGCCCCTCTTTCGCGCGCTCGCCAAGGGGCGTCGCAAGCTGCTGCTCGTCGACGGCAGCTTCCTGGCGCTCACCCATCCCGCCCTCGAGCCGCTGGCAGCACTGATCGCCGAGGCCACGGACCTGAACGAGTGGCGCACCGGGCCGCGGATCAGCCGGCACCAGACCAGCCTGTGGGCTGACCTCGTCGACGTCGCGGACGCGGCGGTCGCGGCCCCGCAGTGGCGCGACCTGCTGGCCGAGGCCGACGACCCGACCCTGCGCGAGACGTCGCTCCCCGACGGGCTGCGCGCCGAGCTGCGGCCCTACCAGCTCGAGGGTTTCCACTGGCTGGCGTTCCTGTGGCGCCATCAGCTCGGCGGGATCCTCGCCGATGACATGGGGCTCGGCAAGACGCTGCAGTGCCTCGCCCTGGTCCAGCACGTCACCGAGCAGCGGCCGGCCGGCGAGCCGCGGCGCCCCTTCCTGGTGGTCGCGCCGACGTCGGTCGCGGCGAACTGGGTGAGCGAGTCCGCCCGCTTTACGCCCGGGCTGACCGTGCGGCGCATGTCCGCCACCGACGCCGCGAACACGACGAGCGTGGCCGAGGCCGCCGAAGGCGCGGACATCGTCGTCACGACCTATGCGCTGCTGCGGCTCGACTTCGACGCCTACCAAGGGTTCGCCCGCGACGCCGGCTGGGCGGGGCTGATTCTCGACGAGGCGCAGAACGTCAAGAACCCGTCCTCACGTGTGCACCAGTGCGCCCGTGACCTACGGGCGCGGTTCACCGTGGCCGTGACCGGCACGCCGTTGGAGAACTCACTGACCGAACTGCACGCCCTGTTCTCGATCGCCAGCCCGGGGCTGCTCGCCTCCGCTCGGAGCTTCGGCGAGCAGTACGTCCGGCCGATCGAGGGCGTGCGCACCGGGATCACGACCGGGCGCGGCGCCGGTGGTGCGCCCGCCGACAACGCCCAGCTGCGCACCCTGCGCCTTGATCGGCTCCGACAGCGGATCCGGCCGTTCATGTTGCGCCGCACCAGAGACCTCGTCGCCGCCGACCTGCCCGACAAGCAAGAACAGACCCTGACGGTCGAGCTGACCCCCGAACACCGCGTGCTCTACGACCTGTACCTCCAACGGGAGCGCAAGAAGGTCCTGGGCCTGGTGGACGACCTCGATCGACAGCGGTTCATCGTCTACCGGTCCCTGACCCTGCTGCGGATGCTCGCCCTGGACGCCTCCCTGATCGACCCCGCGCACGCCGGCGTGCCCTCCAGCAAGCTCGACGCCCTGCTCGACCAGCTCTCCGACGTCGTCACCGAGGGCCACCGCGCCCTTGTGTTCAGCCAGTTCACCTCCTACCTCAAGCTCGCAGCCGACCGCCTGACCGCGGCAGGCATCGCCTTCACCTACCTCGACGGCTCCACCGTGCGCCGCGCCCAGGTGATCGACGAGTTCCGCACCGGAACCGCACCCGTCTTCCTCATCAGCCTCAAGGCCGGCGGCACCGGCCTGAACCTCACCGAAGCCGACTACGTCTTCCTGCTCGACCCGTGGTGGAACCCCGCGACCGAAGAACAGGCGATCGCGCGCGCGCACCGAATCGGCCAGCACCGCAACGTGATGGTGTACCGACTGATCGCTGCCGACACGATCGAAGAGAAGGTCATGGCGCTCAAGGCACGCAAGGCCGCGCTCGTGAACGCCGTCATCGACGACGGCGACCTGTTCAGCGGGGCACTCACCGCCGACGACATCCTCGAACTCCTCGCCTGAGAACCCCGCGGGCAGCCACGCTCGCATCATCGGTGGATCGAGGCCAGCCTCTGGTCAGTAGGCACTGCGAAAGTCGGCAAGGGCCTCAAACATCGCTTTTCGTCCAACCGTGGCAAGCGCCGGGTTCCTGATGCGGTAGCAGCGCGCGGCCCCGAGTCCGAGGCACAGTGCCCAGCCGAGCCCCCGTGCCCATGTCGTGTCGTCGACGTCGGCGGCGGTGCGGAAGAGCTCGCGGGTTTCGCCGCCGAACAGATACCAGGCGGGTATCAGATCGCAGGCGGGGTCACCGATACCGAGTGTGCCGAAGTCGATGACGCCTGTAGAAGGTCCTCCGGTGTACACGACCCGTTCGCGGGGCGCAGATCCAAGCTCTGGACCGCAGCGCGCCGGACCGAGACCCCGGCGACCCGGGCGACGTCCGCGATGACGGGTGGGCGGCGAAGCGGTTGGTCGATCACATGTGGAGCGTAGCCAGACGAACGGCGGCGAGACGGCGACCGCGGTCGCCG
>NZ_DATCNW010000221.1:0-11911 GCF_036565025.1 Pengzhenrongella sp. | reverse complement strand
TTGACGTCCTATAGGACGTCAACGCTCGGACGTTAGCGGGGGGGGTGGTGGCGAAGCCGCGGGTCAGTCGCCGAACGGGCCGATGCGGACCGTCGAGCGCGGGCGGGACGCGAGCTCGACCGCGAGCTCCTGCACGTCCTGCGCCGTGACGCCGCGGATCAGCTCGAGGGACTCGTCGAGGTCCGTCAGCTCGCCGTGCACCAGCTCGGCCTTGCCGAGCCGGCTCATCCGCGAGCCGGAGTCCTCCATGCCGAGCACCAGACCGCCCGAGAGCTGCCCGATGCTCCGGGTCAGTTCACCGGCCGTGATGCCGTCGTTCGCGAGACGTTCCCACTCCTGGCCGAGCAGGGCGGTCACCTCGTCGACCTTCGCCGGCGTGCAGCCCGCGTACAGGCCGAACGTGCCGGTGTCCGCGTGGCCCGACGCGAACGAGTACGTCGAGTACGCCAAACCGCGCTTCTCCCGGATCTCCTGGAACAGCCGGGAGGACATCCCCCCGCCCAGGGTCGCGTTCAGCACCGAGAGCGTGAACCGCCGCGGGTCGGTCGCCGTGAGCCCGGTCCCGCCGATGATGACGTTGGCCTGCTCGGTCGCCCGGCGCACGGTCAGCGTCTCGCCGGACAGCGGGATCCCGTCCAGATCGCCCGGAGCGGCGACGCCGAGGCGCCGTCCCCGCGGGGCCTGCACCGAGGACGCGTCCCAGCCACCGGCGTCGAGCGCGCCGAGCACCTGGGCGCACAGGGCGTCGTGGTCGACGCTGCCCGCCGCGGTCACGACGAGCGTGCGCGGGTCGTAATGCTCGCGGTAGTGGTCCCACACGGCCGCGCGAGGTACCGCGCGGATCGAGTCGGGCGTGCCGCCGATCGGGCGCCCGAGGGGATGGTGCCCCAGGACGACCGCCGCGAACTGCTCGTGCACGACGTCGGACGGGTCGTCGTCGTTCATCGCGAGCTCTTCGAGGATGACCCCGCGCTCGGTCTCCAGCTCGTCCGCGTCGAGCCGCGCCGAGGTGACCATGTCGGTGATGACGTCGACCGCCATCGGCAGGTCGTCGTCGAGCACACGCGCGTAGTAGCAGGTGTGCTCCTTGCCGGTGGCCGCGTTGGCCTCACCGCCGACGGCGTCGAACGCCTCGGCGATGTCCATCGCGGACCGCCGCGTCGTGCCCTTGAACAGCAGGTGCTCGAGGAAGTGCGTCGAACCGTGGTGACCGTCCCGCTCGTCGCGCGAGCCCACCCCGACCCACGCACCGACGGTCGCCGAGCGGACGCCGGGCATCCGCTCGGTGAGAACCCGGACCCCGCCGGGCAGGACGGAACGACGCACGATGGCGTCGCCGTCCTGCCCGGCGGTCAGCTCGCTGCCCGGTTCACCGGGCTGCGCGAGCGGGAAGTCGAGAGGCACGTCAGGCGTTGGCGTCGGCCGGTGCGCTGGGCGCCTCGACCGCGTCCTCGTCGGCGATCACGGCGTGCAGCGAGAGCTTGCCGCGGGGGTCGATCTCACCGATCTCGACCTGGACCTTCTGGCCCACGGACAGCACGTCGTCGACGTTCTCGACGCGCTTGCCACCGACGAGCTTGCGGATCTGCGAGATGTGCAGCAGGCCGTCCTTGCCCGGGGAGAGCGAGATGAACGCACCGAAGGGCGTGGTCTTGACGACCGTACCCACGAAGCGCTCGCCGATCTCCGGCATGAGCGGGTTGGCGATCGCGTTGATCGCCGCGCGGGCGGCCTCGGCCGACGGACCGTCGGTCGCGCCGATGTAGACCGTGCCGTCGTCCTCGATCGAGATCGTGGCGCCGGTCTCCTCCTGAATCTGGTTGATCATCTTGCCCTTCGGGCCGATGACCTCGCCGATCTTGTCGACCGGGACCTTCACCGAGATGACGCGCGGTGCGAACGGGGACATCTCGTCCGGGACGTCGATGGCCTCGGCCAGCACGTCGAGGATCGCCAGGCGCGCGTCGCGGGCCTGGGTCAGCGCGCCGGCGAGCACCGAGGCGGGGATGCCGTCGAGCTTGGTGTCCAGCTGGATGGCCGTGATGAACTCGCGCGTACCGGCGACCTTGAAGTCCATGTCACCGAACGCGTCCTCGGCGCCGAGGATGTCGGTCAGGGCGGCGTACCGCGGCTGGCCGTCGACGACGTCGGAGATGAGGCCCATCGCGATACCGGCGACCGGCGCGCGCAGCGGCACCCCGGCGTTCAGCAGGGACAGGGTCGAGGCGCAGACCGAGCCCATCGACGTGGAGCCGTTGGAGCCCAGCGCCTCGGAGACCTGGCGGATCGCGTAGGGGAACTCCTCGCGGCTCGGCAGGACCGGCATGAGCGCGCGCTCGGCGAGCGCTCCGTGGCCGATCTCGCGACGCTTGGGCGAGCCCACGCGGCCCGTCTCACCGGTCGAGTACGGCGGGAAGTTGTAGTTGTGCATGTAGCGCTTGCGCGTCTCGGGCGCGAGCGTGTCCAGCTGCTGCTCCATGCGGAGCATGTTCAGCGTGGTGACACCCAGGATCTGGGTCTCGCCGCGCTCGAACAGCGCCGAACCGTGCACGCGCGGGAGGACCTCGACCTCGGCGGACAGGGTGCGGATGTCCGCGAGCCCCCGGCCATCCATGCGGACGCCGTCGGTCAGCACGCGCTGGCGGATGAGGAACTTCGTGACGGCGCGCACCGCGGCCGACAGCTCCTTCTCGCGACCCTCGAACTGACCGGACAGCTGCGCGAGCGCGGCGGCCTTGATCTCGTCCAGGCGGTCCTCGCGGTCCTGCTTGTCCGCGATGGTGAGCGCGACGGTGAGGTCGGCCTCGACGGCGCCCTTGACGGCGGCGTACGTGTCGTCCTGGTAGTCGAGGAAGCGCGGGAACTCGCGAACCGGCTTGGCGGCGCGCGCGGCCAGGTCGGCCTGCGCCTCGCAGAGCAGCTTGAGGAACGGCTTGGCGGCCTCGAGGCCCTCGGCCACGACGGCCTCGGTCGGGGCGGTCGCACCCTCGTTGATCAGGTTCCAGGAGTCGTTCGTGGCCTCGGCCTCGACCATCATGATCGCGACGTCGTCGCCCGCGATCCGACCGGCGACGACCATCTCGAAGACGGCGCGCTCCTTGTCGGAGTACTTCGGGAAGGCAACCCACTGGCCGTCGACGAGCGCGATGCGCACGCCGGCGATCGGGCCGGTGAACGGCAGGCCGGAGAGCTGCGTGGACAGCGACGCGGCGTTGATCGCGAGCGTGTCGTAGGAGTCGTCGGGGTGCAGCGCCATGACGGTGATGACGACCTGGACCTCGTTGCGCAGGCCCTTGGCGAACGTCGGGCGCAGCGGGCGGTCGATCAGGCGGCACGCGAGGATGGCCTCGGTGGACGGGCGACCCTCGCGGCGGAAGAACGAGCCGGGGATGCGCCCGGCGGCGTACATCCGCTCCTCGACGTCGACCGTCAGGGGGAAGAAGTCGAACTGTTCCTTGGGGTGCTTGCCGGCGGTGGTGGCCGACAGCAGCATGGTGTCGCCGTCCAGGTACGCGACGGCGGAGCCGGCGGCCTGGCGGGCGAGGCGGCCGGTCTCGAAACGCACGGTGCGCGTTCCGAACTTGCCGTTGTCGATGATGGCTTCGCTGAACTCGATCTCGGGACCCTCCATGGGTGCCCTCCTCTTTGGTGAAGGCGCCGGTCCCACCGCGGCGGTCTTCGATCGAGGTCCGTGGAGCTGTGAGCTCCGCGAGCCACTACCGAGGACCGTACGAGGCCGGGACGGCGCGTGGGGTGTTTCTCGTGGTGTGTGTGCCACTGCCCTACACGGGACCAGCCCGGACCTGTGCAGGTCCGGGCTGGTGCGTGGTAGCTAGCGACGAAGGCCGAGCTTGCCGATCAGGGTGCGGTAGCGCCCGATCTCGACTCGCTGCAGGTAGCCGAGCAGGCGGCGGCGCTGGCCGACCAGCAGCAGCAGGCCGCGCCGGCTGTGGTGGTCGTGCTTGTGCTCCTTGAGGTGCTCGGTCAGGTCCAGGATGCGCTGCGTGAGCATCGCGATCTGGACCTCCGGGGAACCGGTGTCGCCCTCGTGGGTGGCGTACTCGGTCATGATGGACTGCTTCTTTTCTGCGCTGAGGGGCACGGTTCTCCTAGGTTGTCTCGCTGCGCGGTGCTCCGGGGCATGTCCACCCGGGCGCTCTGGGTCCGCGGCCGATCTGACGGCTCTTCGATGTTACCAGCCGGTTGCAGTGTCGCTCGCATCCTTGAGCAGGTCGCGGGCCCGGTCGACGTCGTCGCACATCGTCGCCACCAGCTCGTCCACGGAGTCGAAGCGCAGGGTCGGGCGCAGCCGCTCGACGAACTCGAACGCGACCTCCTCGCCGTACAGGTCGAGGTCGGTCCGGTCCAGCACGTACCCCTCGACCCGGCGCACGACGCCGTCGAACGTCGGGTTGGTGCCGACCGAGATCGCGGCGGGCAGCACGGCGTCCGGCGCGGTCGCGGGCTGCTCGAGCCGGCGCAGCCAGCCGGCATAGACGCCGTCGGCCGGGACCATGCCCGCGACGTCCGAGGAGAGGTTCGCCGTCGGGAAGCCGAGCTCGCGGCCGCGGGCGTCCCCGTGCACGACGACGCCGCGCACCCGGTGCGGGCGACCCAGCACGGTCGCGGCGACGTCGACGCGCCCCTCCTCGAGCAGCTCGCGGACCCAGGTGGAGGACCACCGGCGGTGCAGGGGATCGGCGGCGTGCTGCAGGCGACGCTCCTGCGGCGTGGCGGGCGCAGGCGTGTCCGCGTCGGCGACGGCGACGGGTCCGGCGGCGAGGTCCTCGATCACCTCGACGGTGAATCCGTACCGCTCGCCGAGCTCGGTCATGGTCGCCAGGTCACCGGAGTTGCCCCAGCCGAACCGGACATCGCGCCCGACCACGACGGTTCGCGCGCCGAGCGCGTTCACCAGGTAGCGGACGACGAACTCCTCGGGCGACTGCCGCGCGAAGTCGAGCGTGTACTCCAGCAGCAGGACCGCGGCGAGCCCGGTGCGCTCGAGCAGCCAGAGCCGGTCCTCGACCCCGGTGAGCAGCGGCGGCGCGGTGTCCGGGTAGTGCACCTGCGCCGGGTGCGGGGAGAACGTGACCGCGACGGCGCTCGCGCCGACCGCGCGCGCGTCGGCCACCATCCGGGTCAGCACGCTGGCGTGGCCGCGGTGCACGCCGTCGAAGTTGCCGAGCGTGACCACCGACGGCCCGAACCCTGGCGGTACCTGGGCAAGGTCGGTCCAACGGTGCACGAGCACTCCTGTTCCGGCGGACGACTTCTGCTGGGCGCCATGCGATGGGCGAGCGCTGCGCCGATGGGGCAACAGCGAGGACAAGAGTGCCACGCCCCGCGCTCGGGTCGGCGCGGGGGCCCGGGATCCGAGCCGAGGATCGGAGCCGGGACTCGGCCGACCGGACACGGCAACGTGTCAGCCGCAGCGTGCGGCAGGGACCGCGCGGGGGCCGACGGTTCTGGGGATCGGGTCAGGCCGGGGCGAACACCAGCACGGGGCGGGCGTGCGGGCCGCTGGTCGTGAGCAGCGCGACGAGCGTGCCGTCGGGCGCGATGGCCGCGACCGGCTCGCTGGCCCCGGGCTCGCCGGCGTCGATGCGCTTTCCGTAGGAGAGGTCGCGCGTCTCGTCCGGCGTGAGGTCCCGAACCGGGAACGTGGCGCGCGCGGCCTCGGCGAGCGGCAGCACGTCGAGCGTCACGTCGTCCGGGATCTCCTCGAGCTCGGCGAGCGTGCGGGCGCCGTCGATCCCGTACCCGCCGACCCGGGTGCGGCGCAGCGCGGTCAGGTGACCCCCGACGCCGAGCGCGGCCCCGAGGTCGCGCGCGAGCGCGCGGATGTACGTCCCCGACGAACACACGACCGTGACGTCGACGTCGAGGACGGGACCGGCGTCGTCGGGCACGGCGCGCACCTCGTGCACGTCGAACCGCGAGACGGTGACCGGGCGGGCCTCGAGGGCGAACTCCTCCCCCGCGCGGACCCGGGCGTACGCGCGCTGGCCGTCGACCTTGATCGCGCTCACCGAGCTCGGTACCTGCTCGATGCGCCCGGTCAGGGCCGCGACGCCGACGTCGATCGCGGCGCGCGTGACGCCCGACGGGTCGGCGCAGGTGAGCAGCTCACCCTCGGCGTCGTCGGTCGTGGTGGCGACGCCGAGCCGGATCGTCGCCACGTACTCCTTGTCCGCGCCGACCACATAGGTCAGCAGCTTGGTCGCCCGGCCGATGCCGAGCACCAGCACTCCGGTCGCCATCGGGTCGAGCGTGCCGGCGTGACCGACCTTGCGGGTCCCGGCGACCCGGCGCATGCGCGCGACGACGTCGTGGCTCGTCCAGCCCGCGGGCTTGTCGACGACGACCAGCCCGTCCGGCGCGGTCGGGCGCCGCGGCGGGCGGTCGGCTGAGGACCGGCGGGCTTTTCTCTTGTCCGGCGACGCCTGGCCGGACGGCGCCAGGTCCGTCGCGGACTGGTCCGCCGACTCCGGAGCGGCGGGTGCGCGGGTCATCGGGCCGCCTCGGCGCCGGCGCGGGCCACGGCCAGCCCCTCGCCGAACGTGCACAGGGCGAGCGCATCGAGGGCAGCGTCCTCGCCCGAGTGCTCCGTCGCATCGACCGCCAGCAGGACGTTGATGAGCATCCCGTGCGCGACGAAGATCCGCGCCTCGTCGGGCCCCTCCCCGGTGCGCTCGAGATACAACCGGAACGCCTCGCTCAGGGTCCACCGGGCGAGCTGCCCGATCTCCGGCTCGGATCCGGCGGCGAACCCGTGCATGAGCAGCCGCAGCAGGCTCCGGTCCGCGAGCAGGCCGATGTAGGCCTCGCCCATCTCGCGCTTCGCCTCGGGACCCGCCTCGACCGAGGCCAGGGCGTCGACGACGCGCCGGCTCGCCCGGGTGTAGATCTCGGCGAAGAGCTGCTGCTTGCCGCCGAACAGCCGCACCACGTACGGCTGCGTGACGCCTGCCGCACGGGCGACCTGATCCGTCGTCGTCCCGGTGTACCCACCTTCGGCGAACACCGCGAGCGCGGCCTGCAGGATCTGCTCCCGCCGCTGCCCCGCGGTCATCCGTCGTGCTGATTCCTCGCTCATGCTTGACATGTTATCAGCGGATAACTACCGTCGTCCACGTTGGTAATCATCCGATGCATACAGGAGTCGATCATGACCGTCAGCGCACCTCCCGGCGAGTTCGGCCCGCCGCCCCCGCAGACCCTGGCGTCCAGCACGGAACGCTCCCCCGACAAGGCCGGACCCGGCCCGCGGCGCGCCGTGCCGGTGGCCCTGGCGCTGGTCGCCGCGTCCCTGCCGATGTTCATGTCCACGCTCGACAACCTCGTCATGACCAGCGCCCTGCCGGTCATCCACCGCGCGCTCGACGCCAGCATCGAGCAGCTCCAGTGGATGATGAACTCCTACACGCTCGCGTTCGCGACGCTCATGCTCGCCGCCGCCACGCTCGGTGACCGCTGGGGGCGGCGCCGCGTGTTCGTGGGCGGGATCACGCTGTTCACCCTCGCCTCGATCGGCTCGGCGCTCGCCACCACCGCCGACGGACTGATCCTTGCCCGCGCGGTCCAGGGCGCGGGTGCCGCGGCGATCATGCCGCTGTCGCTGACCCTCCTCGCCGGCGCGGTCCCGCCGGTCCGGCGCGCGATGGCGATCGGGATCTGGGGCGGGGTCTCCGGGCTCGGCGTCGCGCTCGGTCCGGTCATCGGCGGCGCCGTGGTGGACGGCTTCTCGTGGCAGGCGATCTTCTGGCTCAACGTCCCGGTCGCGGCGGTGGCCATCCCGCTCATCCTGCGCGCCCTGCCCGAGTCCCACGGCCGGCGCCAGCCGCTCGACGTCGTCGGGCTCGTCCTGGTGGGGACCGGCGTGCTCGCCGGGGTCTGGGGCATCGTGCGCGCGAACGAGCTGGGGTGGGGCTCGGCCCGGGTGGCCGGAGCGCTCGTGCTCGCGGTCGTGCTGATCGCCGCCTTCGTGGTCCACGAGGGACGCACCGCGCACCCGCTGGTGCCGCTGCGACTGTTTCGCTCGCGCAGCTTCTCGGTTGCCAACGTGGCCTCGCTCGCGTTCAGCCTCGGGATGTTCGGTGCCGTCTTCCTGCTCACCCAGTACCTGCAGATCGTCGGCGGCTACACCCCGCTCGAGGCCGGGATCCGCACCCTGCCGTGGACGGCGGCGCCGATGGTCGTGGCACCCCTCGCGGGCCTGATCGCGCCCCGGGTCGGGGTCCGCGTGCTGCTCGGCTCGGGGCTCGCGCTGCAGGCGCTGGGGCTCGCCTGGCTGGCGCTGCTCGCCGACGCGTCGACGCGGTACGGCGACCTCGTCCCCGGCTTCATCCTGGCCGGGATCGGCATGGGCCTGACGTTCGCGCCGAGCGCCACCGCGGTGCTGGCCGACATGGCGCCGGAGGACCACGCCACCGCGAGCTCGACGAACGCGACGATCCGGGAGATCGGCGTCGCGCTGGGCATCGCGGTGCTGGTCGCCGTCTTCCAGGCGAACGGCGGCAACCTCACCCCGGACGGCTATGTCGAGGGCCTGCGCGCCGCGATCCTCACCGGCGCCGCGGTGGTGGCCGCGGGCGCCCTCTCGACCCGGTGGCTCCCCCGCACAACAGGCCGCACCCCGCAGCCCGAACGCTGACGCCCCCCGAACACCCAAAAAGTCTCGGGAGAGCTACCGCGGTCGAGTCGGGGTCAGGAATCCGACTCGTCGGAGTCGTGGTCCTCGGGCTTGCGGTAGGGGTCGGCGTCGCCGGCGTAGACCGCTCCGGAGGCGAGGGCGGCCACCTCGGCGTCGCGACGAGCGGCCTCGTTCAGGGCAGCCTCGAGCTGAGCCGCGGTCTCGGGGACGGCGTCGAGCACGAACTCCAGGGACGGCGTGAGCCGGATCCCGGTCTGCTTGCCGACCTCGGACCGGATCAGCCCCCGCGCGCTCTCCAGCGCCGCCGCGGAACCGGCTCGCGCCTCGGCGTCGCCGAGCACGGTGTAGAACACCGACGCGTGCTGAAGGTCACCCGTGACGCGCACATCGGTCACCGTGACGAAACCGAGCCGCGGGTCCTTGACCCGCGTGTCGATCATCTGGGCCACGATCACCTGGATCCGATCCGCGAGCTTTCGCGCGCGTGCGTGATCAGCCATGACTTGCTCTTTTCTTCTTGTGCCAACTGAACGGGAAAGCCCGGGTGACGACGCATGTCGTCACCCGGGCCTTTCACCTGCGACTTCTACTTGCGGGGCTTCTCCCGCATCTCGAACGTCTCGATCGTGTCACCGATCTCGACGTCGTTGAAGGAGCCGAGCCCGATACCGCACTCGTAACCCTCGCGGACCTCGGTCGCGTCGTTCTTGAACCGCTTGAGCGAGTCGACCGTGAGGTTGTCCCCCACGACCTTGTCGCCGCGCAGCACGCGCGCCTTCGAGTTGCGGACGATCTGGCCGGACCGCACGAGCGAACCCGCGATGTTCCCGAACTTGGAGGACCGGAACACCTCGCGCACCTCTGCGGTACCGAGCTGGACCTCTTCGTACTCGGGCTTGAGCATGCCCTTGAGGGCAGCTTCGACGTCGTCGATCGCCTGGTAGATGATCGAGTAGAAGCGGACATCGACGCCCTCGCGCTCGGCCAGCTCCTCGACCCGCTCGCCGAACTTGACGTTGAACCCGATGATGATCGCGTTGTCGACCGTCGCCAGGTTGACGTCGTTCTGCGTGATGGCACCCACCCCACGGTGGATGACGCGCAGGTCGACCTCGTCGCCGACGTCGATCTTGAGCAGCGAGTCCTCCAGCGCCTCGACGGCACCGGACACATCGCCCTTGAGGACGAGGTTGAGGGTGTCGACCTTGCCCTGCTGGAGCGCCTGAGTGAAGTCCTCGAGGCTGATGCGCTTGCGGCGCTTGGCGAGCAGCGCGGCCCGCTGGGCGGCCTCGCGCTTCTCGGCGATCTGACGCGCGGTCCGCTCGTCGGGCGCCACCAGGATGGTGTCGCCGGCGCCGGGGACCGAGGCCAGCCCGAGGACCATGACCGGACGCGCCGGACCGGCCTCGAGAACGGACTCGCCGTGCTCGTCGAACATCGCCCGGACCCGGCCGTGTGCGGTACCCGCCACGATCGAGTCGCCGATGCGCAGCGTCCCGGACTGGACCAGAACGGTCGCGACCGTTCCGCGGCCCTTGTCCAGGTTGGCCTCGATGGCCACCCCTCGCGCGGCCTTGTCGGGGTTCGCCCGCAGGTCGAGCGAGGCGTCCGCGGTGAGCAGGACGGCCTCGAGCAGCTGGTCGATGCCCTGGTTCTGCTTCGCGGAGACGTCGACGAACATCGTGTCGCCGCCGTACTCCTCGGCCACCAGGTTGTACTCGGTGAGCTGCTGGCGGATCTTGGCGGGGTTGGCCCCCTCCTTGTCGATCTTGTTCACCGCGACCACGATCGGCACGCCGGCGGCCTGGGCGTGGTTGAGCGCCTCGATCGTCTGCGGCATCACGCCGTCGTCGGCCGCAACCACAAGGATCGCGATGTCGGTGACCTGCGCACCACGTGCACGCATGGCGGTGAACGCCTCGTGACCCGGGGTGTCGATGAAGGTGACGGCGCGGTCGTTGCCCTCGTGCGTCGTGCGGACCTGGTAGGCACCGATGTGCTGGGTGATGCCACCGGCCTCGCCCGCGACGACGTCCGTCTGGCGGATGGCGTCGAGCAGCTTGGTCTTTCCGTGGTCGACGTGGCCCATGACGGTCACGACGGGCGGGCGGGCCTTGAGCTGCGAGTCGTCCTCGTCCGCCAGCTCGGCGTCCAGGTCGATGTCGAAGGCCCCGAGCAGCTCGCGGTCCTCTTCCTCGGCCGAGACCATCTCGATGACGTAGCCGAGCTCGCCGGCCAGCGTGCCGAACATGTCCTCGTCCAGCGACTGGGTCGCGGTCACCATCTCACCGAGGTGGAACAGCACCGTGACCAGGCTGGCCGGGTTCGCGTCGATCTTGTCGGCGAAGTCGTTCAGCGAGGAGCCGCGACGCAGCCGGACAACGTTCGTGCCGTTGCCGCGGGGAACCTGCACGCCACCGAGGGACGGGGCCTGCATCTGCTCGAACTCCTGGCGCTTCGCGCGCTTCGACTTGCGTCCGCGCACGGGCCGCCCACCGGCGCGACCGAACGCGCCCTGCGTGCTGCCGCGACCGGCGCCGCCGGGACGGCCACCGCCACCGGGACGACCGGCGAAACCGCCGCCACCACCGGGAGCGCCACCGGGCGCTCCACCGGGACGACCGGCGAAACCGCCACCGCCACCGGGACGCGCGCCACCACCGGCGCGGCCACCCGCTGCGGGACGGTCACCGGGGCGACCGACCGCGCTGCGCTGCGGCATCGAGCTGGGGCTGGGGCGCGGTCCACCGGGACGGGGCCCGCCGGGACGCTCGCCTGCGGGCGCCGGGGTGCCCGACGCCGCGGCGTCGGGTGCGGTGCGGCGCTCGCCGGGCCGGGGCATGCCCTGGCTCGGTGCGAACGGGTTGTTGCCGGGACGGGGTCCGCCGCCGGCGCGGGGGTTGCTGCCCGGGCGCGCGGGCGCGCCCGGAGTGGCAGCAGCGGCGGCGGGAGCGGCGGAGCTGCCCGCATCCCTCGAACCGCCACGCTCGCCACGATCGCTGCGGTCGCTGCGCTCGACGCCGCGGCCCATGCCCTGGCTCGAGGCGAACGGGTTGTTGCCCGGGCGAGGTGCACCCGGACGGGCGCCGGACGGAGCCGACGGCGCCTTGGCCGCCGGGGCCGGGCGGGGGCCCGGGGACGGTGCCGCCGAGGCGGCGCGTGCGACGGCAGCAGTCGCGACCGGAGCCGCGGGTGCGGCCGGTGCTGGTGCAGCCGGAGCAGGTGCGACGACAGCGGCTGCTGCCGGCGCGGGAG
>NZ_DATCNW010000220.1:0-31230 GCF_036565025.1 Pengzhenrongella sp. | reverse complement strand
TGCTGATGCGGAGTCGTCTTGTCACCCGGCTGATCCGAGTACTCAAGTACTCGAACCCGCTCGTTCTCGAAAACAACCTTGTAGTGCTCCGGGTTGCTGGCAACGGGATCGAGGCTCATACAGGCAGGATGCCAGAAGCTCGGCTCGTGACAGCACCGTTACCAGCACGTTTTTCGTGAGTTCAGCCGGACTGAAGGTATTTCAGCGGGAACCCACGGCTTTTCCGAGCTGATCCTGGGGAATCCGGGTGGGTTCACTGGTCGATGGAGTCGGTTTCGAGCCGGTTGTTGAGCAGGCTCTGTGCGATGCCCGCGTAGCGACTGGCGGTGGTGTGGGACAGGTTGAAGACCAGGGCGATGTGCAGTGGGTCGGCGCCGGTGGTCAGGGCCTCGTGCAGGATCCGGTCTTTGCGTACATGTTCCAGATCAACGCCGTTGCGGCGGAGGTTGAATGCGAGGTAGCCCGGGGTGATCGGCTCGATTCCGAGGACGGTTTTCTGCGAGATCAGGACGTGCCTGTTGGGGGTGTTGGGCCAGGTGTCGCGTCGGTGGTCCAGCCAGGCCAGCAGAGTCCGGTGGGTCAGGTCGCCCAGCCGTTGGGGGTGCCCGGCCAGGGTGATGCGTCGGTTGGGTAGGTCGACGTCGTCGAGCAGGAGGGCCCGGATCGCGGCCGGCCGGGCTGCCTGGACGGCGGCCAGTGCGATGATCAGCCGCTGGGCGGGGTGGGCGGCGATCTGTTTGACGGCCTGGATTTCGGCGTCGGTCATCGGCAGGAGACTGGCTTCAATCTTCCCCGCCTTCAGCCGGGTGGTGGGGTTGGTGAAGATCAGACCGTGCTTATTCGCATAGCCGAACAGTGATCTCAGCGCCGCGATCGCGGTGTTGCGCTGCCATCCGCGCACTGGCTCTAAGGCCGCGGTGACGTCGGCGCTGGTGATCTCCCGCAGATGACTGCGGTGGGTCGCCCATTGCGCGAGGAATGGTTTGAGCGTTCCGAAGTAGACATGGAGCGTGGTGTGGGACCGGGGTTCAGTGCGCTTGTCCCCGTCCAGCAGGACCAGCAGCCAGGACCGGACCACCACAGCGAAGCCGGCGGGCAGGTCACTGGTGCGGTGCTCGATCCAGGA
The DNA here is from genome assembly GCF_036565025.1 of Pengzhenrongella sp. Classification (NCBI taxonomy): domain Bacteria; kingdom Bacillati; phylum Actinomycetota; class Actinomycetes; order Micrococcales; genus Pengzhenrongella; species Pengzhenrongella sp. Next base: position 30,104 of record NZ_DATCNW010000220.1, on the reverse strand, counting down.
CCTGATCGGCGGGGTCGTGTCGTCCTCGAGCAACCCGAGGCCGGTGAGGACCTCGGCGACTCGCGGCGTCGAAGCGTGCCGGGGCGTGCGGTTGCGGACCTCACTGAGTGTCACCGGTTGGCCGGCCGGCCGGTCCTGCAGTAGCCCGGTGAGGCCGTCCAGCACGAGCCTAAGAGTCGAAGGGCTCCAGCTGTGCGTTTCCCCGAGATGCCGGGCCTGGACTGCCGCCGATTGCAGGACCGGATTGTCCGAGCTGAACGCCGGATGCTGCCAGCGGACGGGTGGTGCCGCCCCTGCCTTGCGGCGGAAGGACGAGGCCATAGCTCTGCAGTTGTTGTTGCAGTAGCGCCGATCTCTGCGACTCCCGGCTGGCAGCGAGGTCTGGCAGTACTCGCAGTTCACCGTGGCGGCAGCGATCGCCCGGTGCGTGGGCGAGGCGTGGCCGGGTGGGCCTCGCCCACGGCGGCAACGTGCTGGTTAGGTGCCGGTTGGGGTGCGGGCACGGTGTCCGGTTCGGACAGCAGGAGCTCCTCGACACCGCAGCCGAGTACGGCGCAGAAGATGTCCAGCTCATCGAGCTTGATCACATTGGGGTTGCCCGACCACAGGCCGGACATCTTCCCGGCGCTGATCACCAGACCGCGTTCGGCGAGCATCCGCTGGAACTCACTCGCCTTCCAGATGCCGCGGTTGGCGGCGGCCAGCCGGAGGTTCCACTTCATCAGGTGAGTCCTTCCCATCGGGTGCTCGCGCGTTCCTGACCGGCGACCCAGGCGTCTTCGACATGGCTGGCGTGGACGTGGATGTACCGGGCCGTGGTTCCGGTCCAGGCGTGCCCGAGTAGCTCCTGGATGGCGAACAGGTTCATCCCTGCCAGGTAGAGCCGGGAAGCGCAAAAGTGGCGCAGCACATGGGGTGTCAGCTTTCCATCCCAGGTCGGAAGGTGCGCGGTGGTGGCCTCGGCCAGTGACCGGCGGAACACATCCGCGGTGGCCCGGGTGCTGGAGCCGTCGATGGCCTTGCGTTCGGAGGGAAACAGTGGCGCACCATGGCGGGTGGGGTCGGCATCGAAGTGTCCCAGGACATCCTCGATGAACCAGCGCAAGCTGCGGTCAGCACCGTTGATCAGCGGCACCAGCCGGGCCTTGGGCCCTCTACGGCGCGAGCCCTTGCCGTGACGCACGTTGAGTTTCCCGAACCGGCCCAGCTCCCACCGCACGTCGTCCAGGTCCAGCATCCTTGCTTCGTTGATCCGCAAGCCCACGTCGGCCGCGAGTCGGGCGACGGCATAGTTCCGCGCCACCGGGGCGAACTTGCGGGAGGTCACCAGCTCCTGACGCCAGCCGGCGAAGAGCTGCTCGATCTCCTCCTCGGTCGGTGGGATCCGTAACTGCGGCTCGACCGAGGCACGCGGCCGGTTCATCTCATCCAGCGGGCACTGCAGCACCCGGCCGGTCAGGTTGTGCAGTTCGACCTTGTGCCGCAGCTCCAGGAACTGGAAGAACACCGTCAGCGCGGCGGCCCGCCCGGCCCGGGTCGAGGGCTTGGCGTCGCGCAGGACCTTCCCGAAGTAGGTATCGGCGTCGGTCTCCTGCATCTCCCACAACGGGCGAGCGAACCAGTCCCGGATCAGCTCCAGATGGTTGGTGTCGTTACGGATGGTGCTGTCCACCAGCCCCGCCGAGGCCCGCGCCAGCACGAACCCGGACAAGACGTCGGTCTCGAAGGACGCAAGATCCTCATCGGTCGTCGGCGCTCGTAACACGCGCAGATCCCGCACCGCTGCCAGGCCCACCCCGCACCCCCGGACTTCACCCAGGCTGAACTTTCCTGGCTGCGAGAACGATAGCGGCACCGAGAGTGAAAATTGCCCAACCGAGAGTCACGGCGAGCCGAGCGGGGTACAGGCGGGCAAAGGCCCAGGTCCAGGCACGTTCAGGCCAGGGCCTGAACTCGAGAGGGACTCACGAACACGTCGACTGTTGCGTACCCTGGTCTGGCGGCTGCGGCGAACTTCCCGCTGCCCGTCGATGAGGTCCTGCCCGACGGTCGCTACCTGTCCCGGCTGAACGACCCGAAGGCGTTGGCGCGCGACGAAGGTGCGTCCGCCATCACCGTGCGGGTCGTGGAGCATCACGGAACTCGACGGCGATCACCTGCGCCGCCCCGACTGAGCAGCTACGTTCGAACGCAGTACCTCGCAGCCCCCGCCACCTTGAGGCCCGCCTCAGGAGAGATGACGGGGGTTGCCTGGCCCTCGCACATGCCAGCATCGAGCCGCAGGGCTCTGCGCTGCTTGTCATCCACGTCCGCCGAAACAGTCCATACACTTGTTCGAAGGGGCGCGAGTGGACCGGTCAAAGTGGCGGCGCACACCGCGCGGCTACGTCCGCGTCCCGCCTCCTGCATGCCCGCGCGGCCACCGCTGGACGATGAGCGGGCCGGGCCGACCGCTCGAACGCTCGGTTACGTGTACCTGCTTGACGGATCTGCACCACCTCGTGTGGATCTGCCCGACGTGCTGGACCTATTGTGCGGACGGCTGCACCGACTTCACGAAATGGCACCGGCACACCGTCCCGGTCGACGTTCCCGCGGAGCGGCGCGCTTCGATCTAGCCGCATCATTCGATTCGGGCAGGTAACCGGCATCTCGCAACGCCGCGTCGAGCACGTCCGACATAGAGAATCGCAGCCAGCCGAGGGGCCGGAAGCGGTGCTCGAAGTCATTCGGCCAGCCCTGGCCCGGCCTCGAGGCCACAGCCCGTGGCTGCGCACGACAGGGACCCGAATCCGAGCAGCACGCCCGCGATGGTCGGCATGGACCCCCGATGAATGCCCAAAGACCACACGATGACCGCCAGAGGGGGCAGCACCCACCACGAGCGCACGCGGCGCTGGACCACGACGGTGGACAACGTGAGCGGCGCGAGGGCCGCCAGCAGCGGAAGGACCGCGAGATGAACGGTGTAGATGATCGCGAGGCCAGCGGGTCCTCGACGACGGCGAGCGGGAGCAGAAACGTGTGCAGCGCCGAGGGCAGATGCCGGCCGATCAGCACGAGCACCGCCAGGGCTGGCCGTCATTACGAACGACGTCATCGAAACCGCCCGCAGCACTTGTCGATGCTGAGTGTGACCCCCAGGTGCCCTCGTGACTGTCGACACGTGGACCCAAAGAGGGTCACCGAGCGGCAAGACCGGCCGTGACCTGCTCGAGCAGCCGTCCCGGCGGCGCGGCCCACGTCGAAGGGATCTGGGTCCAGTCGGGCACGTCAAGGACGGGCATGGCCAGAGTGTGCCAGCCGGCTCGCCCCACCGTGTGCCGATCCCGGCCACCGCCGCACATTCTGCCCGGCGTGTCGCGCTTCGGAGCACCGTCCTGCTCGGCTCGCCTGCGCTTCCAGGCAACGAGGGCACGGCACGCGGGCACTTTTCTCGCGATCGCAGGCGTGTCGGCTGACAAGATGTCGGCGTGACCCAGAGTCTGCGCGGACGCACGTACACCTGCGAGGTGTGCCACGCACCGACCACCCGGATGTTCGGTTTCGCCGGCACGGTGACCCCGACCGAGGGGCTCGGCGGGCTCTCGTTTCGCAGCGCGGTCCACGGGTATTGCCGGGCGCACCGCGAGCTGGTCGCGGAAGGCTTTCCCGCGGCCCTGCGCGCCGAGGGCGACGCGGAGATCATCTCCGACCCGCCAGCCGAGCTGCGGCCCGATAGTGTCGCCAGATTCCAGGCGGGCATCGACGAGCTGCGGGTGAGCTTTGTCGACGCGACAGGCCTACCGGGCGGCACGTACCACGGCGACGTCGAGAGCGCGCCCAAGAACTGCCCGCACTGCGGCGCCACGATCGCCTGGCGCAGCGGCCCTCATCTCTCCGAGGCCGCCGGGCGCGGCAACGCCGAAGCCTGGGAGTGCACCGGCTGCGGTGCCGCTGGCATGCTCGTCTTCACCCCGCACTGAGCCGGCTCCACATGCCGTTGGGCTGTCCGATCAGGCGTGCATCCGGTCAGCCTTGCACCTGCCACAGAGCAGGGTACGAACCAAATTTGGTGATGTCACGGCCGGCCATCGGGCCGGGGCGATTCTTTTTGTGTGCTTGTTACAAGGTCGCGCCATCTGACTTGAGGAGCCAGGCCGGGGCGAGTTCGGAGGGCAGTGCGTCCACGGGGAAGTGGTCCTCGCCGTTGCACCGCTGGAAGGGACCATCAGAGCTCGTCAGGTGGGCCATGCACGGGTCGGCGTGGTCGCGCCACCACAGCGAGGTACCCGTGCCCGGGTCGACCCGCAGGGCTTCGAAGGCTTTCCAGAGTCCGTCGAGGCGAGCGACCGCCTCGGGGTGCATCCACCAGCGGGCGCACCAGCGGATCTTGGACTGCCTGGTGATTGTGCGGGCATAGATGGTCGCGAGGAACTCCGGCACAAAGACGTAGACGTTCGGGTAGTAGTTGGTCGGTGGGGCATCCTCAGCCGCATCGTTGACGCGCGCGGCGGTGGCGAGGGCCATGGTGAGGTTTTCGTCGGCACGCTCGACGGCCGCGGCCGTTTCCTCGAGCTGCCGCTCGCGATCCCGCGCCGTCGCGTCTCGATGGTCGATCGCGCGGCGTGCCTTCTCGACGCTCTCCGCAGCTGAGGCGTGTTGCCACGGCTTCTTCGAGTCGTCCTGCTCGTAGTCCTCGACTTTGACTGTCGTGACGCGCAGTGCGCCCTCGGCGTCCGCGAGAGCGTCGCGGGCGCCGTCGCGCTGGGCAGTGGCGTGGTCATGTGAGGTTTGGGCGGCGGTGAGTGCGTCGCGCGCTTGGGCTACCTCCGTCGGGTCGCCGGCTGGTCGCGCGGCCCTGTCGGCTGCGTCGATACCCGGGTCGTCGTCGAGCAGTGCGTTGATGTCACTCATCGTCGCTCCCCTCCCGGTCGGTCTTGGAGCTGCTCAGCGGCGCATTCATCGCGACCTGTTTGAGGAAGGGGTTCGCGGGCCCGCTGTGAGCGTCGATGGATGCCTGGATTTCGGCTTCGTGAGGGCCGGTGTACCAGGGCTGGGGCTCCACGAGGACGGGTGGGGTGCCCGAGGCCAGCAGCACGGCCCGCCCGGGGGGCAGGTCGCGCAGGTCAGCGACCGTCAGGATGGAGCGGCGCTGGACCGAGCGGGAGATCGTCCGGGACCCTGTGCTCTTGCTGGAGGAGCGGGCGACGTAGTCGTACTCACCGAGGAGCGCACTGAGGCGGCCGAGGAACCGGTCGTCGTCGACGCCGCCGCCGTAGACCTTGATGTTCGCGGCCGACCAGAGCTTCTCCATGCCGATCTTTCCCCAGACCTCTTCGCCTTGGGCCCAGTTCTGCAGGATCGTGTGAATGATTATGCCGCGCGAGCCGAAGTGGCTGTAGTAGGAATCCAGGTTTTTGAAGCGGCAGATGTTCGCGGCCTCGTCGAGGATCGCGACGAACGGGACCGACAGGCGCCCGTGGGGTGACCTGGTGGCGAGCTGCTCGGCAGCCTCGACCACCGCGACCGTCAGGGCGGCGACTAGCGGTCCGGCCGACCCCTCGCCCTCGCGGGAGAGCAGGTAGAGCGTGTCGCGGGTCTCGGCGAAGTTGGCGGGGCTGAACTGCGGAATACCCGAGGCCGGAGGGGTGACCCAGGCCATCATGGCGGGGCTGCGCAGGAAGCGGACGAGCGCCCGGGCCGATGCGTACAGGCCATCACGCGTCTCGTCGACCAGGCCGGCCATCGCAGCCAGGGAGTCAGCCTGCATCGGGTAGCTGGCTTCGCGCAGCGCACCGACCGGAGCGGGATTCGCCGGTTCGGTGAGCCAGGTGTAGACGATCGGGATGGGCTGGCCGGACTTGGCGGCCGCGAGGAGCAGGAGCGCGACCAGGTCCTCTCCTTCGCCCTCGAAGAAGCTGTTCAGTGAGGCTCCAGGAATTCGCGCTGACGCACCGAACTGCGCGGCGAGCTTGGCGGCCCGCATCTCGTCGGTGACGTAGCTCAGCGGATCCCACCACCACTGCTGAGGTTCTTCGGCGACGCCCTGCGGGTCGAAGATCCACGTCCGCCCGACGGCGGCGCGGGGATCGCGGGTCGCGGCCACGACGTCAGGCTTGTTCGACGTCACCACGACCGCGCCCGGGGCGTCGAGAATGCGGGGCACGACCCACGCCGTGGTCTTCTGCGTCCGGGGGCCAGCGATGAGCAGCAGCATGTCCTCCCACGACGCCCAGATCGTCTGCCCCGAGCCCAGGTGCTTGGCCAGCGGCAGACCGGGCACGTCGCTGGCCACGCCCAAACGCTTGGACTTGTTCCGCACGCCGCGCTCGGTGAGATGGGCGATGTCCCGCCCGCGCCCCAGGTGCGCGATCGCCCTGTCCGGGCGCATCCGCCCCCGTGCCCGGCGGGCGACGGCCACGACGATCGCGGCGCCCAGGGCGAGGACCACCGCCGTGAACGCGATCGCCACTCCCGTTGCCGCCGGGCTCCACGCGACGTGCCCGGTGGCCAGACCGACGACGACGTCGGCCGGGTTGGACGGGGGCGCAGGGGTGTGGTTGATCAGCGCAGCGCCGTGCACGGCGACCCACGCGCCGCCGGCGCCCAGGAACACGACGCCCAGGCCACCGCTCATCAGCACGAGCTCGGCGTTCTGATTGGTGGCATCCACCGGGCGTCGTGCGCTCATGCGTCCGCTCTCCTTCGGTCCGTGCGCCGGGTGTGGGACTGCGGAACTGCGGGCTCGGGTTCGCGGGTGTGGGTGAGCCAGCGGGAGTTCGTGTCGTGCAGGGCGAGCTCGGTCTCGGTCGGCTGGACCTGGACCTGGATCCCGGCTCGGTCCCCGACCTTGATGAGGATCTTCCCGGCGCCCGGCGGCGGGGCGGGGCGCTCGATCCCCGTGGCGGGGTCGCGCAGCATCCGCTTCTTCCATCCCGCTGGGGTGGTCCAGCCCGAGACCGTCTTGATCTCCACCTCGGAGAGCCGCTTGACCTCCGACAGGGCCGCGAGGTCCTCCCGGGCCAGCCCGGCGGTCACGATGATCGAGGACCGTTCGGCGAACCCGCGCGCCTTGCGCGCGTCGGCCGCCGAGGCCATCGACTCCATGTCCTTGAGGGAGTGGGTGATGAAGATGTTCCCGACGCCGTCCTCCCGGTTCAGGCGGGTCAGACCGTCGAGCTGGTCGACCAGGCCCGCGCCCTCGATGCGCAGCGGCTCCCACATCTCGTCCAGCACCATCAGGAAGTGCTTCTGCGGACCCAGACCGGCTTCGGCGAGGGCGTTCGAGGCCTCGACCGTGGCGTACCCCTCGGACCAGGTGGCCATCATGATGGCGGCCTTCACATCGGAGGAGTGCCGGCGGATAGCCGAGACGTCCACGCACACCGCTGGGGCGTCCACGTCGAGGCGTTCGGTCGTCTCCCCGGAGAACGTCATTCCCAGCGGTCCCTCCAGGATCGCCTGCAGGGAACGCAGCAGCGGGGTGACCGTCTCGCGGAACTCCTCGGCGCTGGCGGCCAGAGTGGCGCGGAGCAGCTCCTGGGGCGGGTTGGTCAGCAGGTGCAAGAGGTCCGGCAGGATCGGCCCCGGCAGGCCCTGGTCGCGGTGGGTGGCGTCCAGCAGGCGCACCCCGCGCGAGACGAGGGACGATTCCCAGTCAGCGAGGCGTGCGCGACGGGCGATCTGGATCAAGGTCGCCGTCGTGGTCGCGGCCCGTTGCAGGGCCTGCTCCCGCAGGATCTCACCGGCTTCGCCGCCGATCCGGTCGGCGGCCTGACCCATCGCGCCAGGGTTGAGCGGGTTGATCCGCTGGTTTTCGCCCAGACGCATCACCTGCCCGCCGAGCATGCGAACGACCGCGACGTACTCGGCCTTCATGTCGCCGAGCACCAGGGGCACGACGCCTTGGTCGGCCAGGCCGAGGATCTGGCGGATGACGAACGTCGACTTCCCCAGTCCCTGCAGGCCCAGGACCAGCATGGAGGGAGAGGACGCGATCCCGGCCCGGAACCACCCGAAGGGGTCGCAGCACACCGTCGCGCCGGACTCGATGTCCCGGCCGATGGGCACGCCCACGGTCGGGCGCGAGGACCCGGCAGCGAAGGCCCACAGCCCGCAGACCTGAACCGTCGTCCCGCGGAACTCGACCGGGATGGGGAGCAGCTTCCAGGCACCGCCGCCAGGGCCGATGTGACCGCGGGCGCCAAAGGGGTTGCTCACAGCCACTCCCTGACCTTGGCGGGGATGACTGTGTGCGCCCAGGGCACGAACCCGACGGGCATGGTCGCGGCGAAGGCCGCCCCCTGGGAGCCGTAGGAGCGGCGCAACTTGATCGGGACGGCCCCGGCGCGGGACTCGACCGTGGCCACCGCCTGCGGCAGGTCGCTGGCGGAGGCCACCGTCGCGGTGACCAGGATCGAAAAGCGCACCAGGCCGGCACCGGAGGCGACCTCGTGGCGGGCCTGCTCGGTGGCGCGCACAGCCATCGACGCCGCGGCGCTAGGTCGTTTGCTGGACGTGGTCGCGGTGAAGTTCGCGGTCCGGGAGTCGTTCTCCGATGCCTGCATCGCCTCATCTGGGCTGTGCGGGCGGTAGACCAGCGCGACCCGCTTGCGCACGAAGTCTCCGTGCGGCTCCAGGATCGAGGCGAGCGCACGCTCGGTGATCTTGGCGCGGGGCGCGCGCGTCATCTCCCACGTCACCGAGACCCCGCTGTCATGGCGGTAGTGATCCCACGTGGCCTGTGCGCCGACCGGCCCGGCCTCGTGCCACGGGATCGGCTCGTCGAGCCCGGCGAGCTCGGCCTCCTCTTCGAACCGCGCCGCAGCGGGGTTGTACGCGATGTAGACGATCTTCGCCAGGTCCCTGGGGCCGACCATCTCCACCCCGCCACCGCCGGCGGCCTCCAGGCGTCCGAGCAGCGTCGGTACCCGGCGCGCCAGCTCGGCGAGGATCTCGTCCTCGCGCCCGAGCCGCGACAGGCCACGCCCGCGGAACGTCAGCTCGATGTAGGTGATGTTCGAGCTCGCGGCGGCCGGGTAGGTGCGCACGACCTCGTCCATGACGTCGCGCGCCAGCTGTGGGGAGGCCGGGGAGCGGACCGCCCGCACGCTCGCGCCCAGGCGCCCGCCGACGTCCGGAGCAGTGTCGACGATGGCCTTGGCGCACACGAGCGCCGGTTCCTGGCCGCACGCGGCCAACAGCCCGCCGTAGCTTGCGACCCACCCATCAATCCGCTCCTGGTCCTGCAAGCTGGGGCCCTCCGCGACGCACCGGGCGACCACCGTGTACAGGGAGCCCTTCAACGAGCTCTTCACGACAGCGAACTCGTTACCGAACGCGTCGGACTTGCTCAGCAACGTCGTGGTGCCGAGCATCCCGGGCAGCCGCATCTGGTGGTTCTTGTTGCGCGTGAACACTCCGGACCTCCATTGGTTTTCCCGTGCATCAGCCTGGCGGTGGAACACGACCAGACTGGTCAAGAGCGAGCCCAGCGGCGTCCCCACGAGCGTGAACGCGACCAGGAAGAACACCGCGACCGGCACCGCAGCCTGCCAGGTCGAGAACACCATCACGAGCACAGGAACCACCAGCCCGGCGAGCAGGATGACCGAGCCAATGAGCCCGATCGACCCGATCCCGGGCGAGCGGCGCTGGACCCAGTTGCCGTACTGCGGCCGGGAGGCCGCGGTCGTGCTCATGACTCATCCCCAATCGCGCCGGAGGCCGTGTCCTTGCCCGAGTCAGACGCCTGTCGTGCCGCACCAGCGGCATCCGACACATCACCCAACGACACCCCAGAGGTGCCAGAGCTGGAGCCGGACGACCCCGCCGATGGCGGGCTGCTCCCCGATGCGGGTCCACTGCCTGCAGCCGCGGCCGGTGCGCCCACGGCGCCGCTAGCGCCTGCGCCGCTGGCGCCGCTAGCGCCTGCGCCGCTGGCGCCGCTCGCTGCGCCACCAGCTCCGCTTGCAGCAGGAGCCGCGGCAGCCCCACCAGCGAGCCCAGCAGCGCCGCCAGTCACCACGACGGCGCCGACGGCCAGCGTCGCACCGACCGCACCCGCTGCCATCGCGCCGGCGTTGCCCCCGCTCATCGCGGCAGTCGCCGGGACCACGAACTTCATCAAGGCGGGGAGGGCCGCGATCGCGAGGATCATCATCGTCACGCCGGTGAGCTGAGTGGTGATCTGCTGGTCAGCCGAGGCCATCCGGAAGCTGAACGCGTAGATCAGCGTGGCAACCGGCTTGTAGAGGACGAAGGCGACCGACCAGGCCACAGCCTTGAGCCAGGCCTGCCTGCCCATGTCGGTGTTGGAGCCCGCCGCCGTGATCGGCAACGTGCCCGCGAGGATGACCAGCATCGCGTTGCGGACCATCATCAGCACGAACTGGATGACCTGGGTGAGCAGCACGATCAACGCCATGATCAAGACCAGGCCCGGCGCAGTCCCGGCCGCGAAGACCAAGGTCTGGCTCAGGTCCAGATCGGACGCCTTCAAGATCCAATCCGAGAAGATGTCGCCGATCTCGATCCCGAGAATCATCATCGTCACACCCGTGGTGGAGATGAAGACCGTTCGCCAGATCGCCTCGCCCAAGCTCCGCAGATCGCTCCCGCGCCCAGAGGAGGCCACGCGGTAGCAGGCGACCAACACCGAGGCGACCATCACCGCAGCCACTACCCACGACAGCTTGTCCTGAAGCCAGGCCAACGGCCCGGTGGACGACAGGTCAGGACCCGGTGCCCTCAGCCACAGCGTGGTCAAGTTCTTCACGACCCACGCTGCGGACTTGGTCATCGCGTCGGCCCAGGCCTTCATCATCATTTCCCCAGCCCCGCTGGCAGCCCCGCCGGCAGCACTGCCTATCGCGTCAGTCACGCACGCGACCGGATCTTTGCCATCGCACATTTCAGACGCCCCAGGGGATGTAGTCGCCCAGTGGCGGGCCCTGGATGCAGCTCTGTGCTGTGCCGCCGTCGGGCGCGAGGCGAAGACGCCAGTCGCCCTCGTACCACTGGACGATTCCCGAGCAGGTGAAGTCGCCCGCGCCGCCCTGTGACACATAGAGAGAGATGGTCGCCTCGTCATCGGTGTACTTGTCGATCCTGAAGCCCAGCGGCGCCGTGGACGCGGACGGCATTACCTGCTTGCCGGCCGCGATCTTGGCGTCCTGCAGGGGTCCGGGCATCGTTTGCTCGCGGATCACGGTCTCGAAGTCGTCGGCGAGGCCGTCGGCTCGTAGCACGATGACCGCAGAAGCCAGAAGCGCACCGGTAGGTGTCCGGGCGAAGCATTTCCACGGGCCGGCGTCCGATCGCACTCCGGGGCCGGCCGACGGCGAGATTGGCAGGTACCACCCGTCGAGGGCGACCCACTTCAGATCTCTCGGCTCGGCGGTGGGGCTGCCGGTCGTGCCGCCACTCAGCCCGCACGCGGACTCATACCTCGGGGAGGGCGCCGAGGACGGGGCTGCGGGCGCCGCCGGGGTGGTAGCGCCGGCCTTCGGCGCGGGGGTGGTGGCGCCTCCGGCGAAGAACCAGATCGCCAGGACCACGACGAGGACCCCAACGCCCAGCCCCGCCCAGATCGTGCGGGGCTGGGCGAAGAAGCCTCGCTCCTGCGGGTCGGTGAGCATCAGTTGATGGCGTAACCGACGAGGGCACTTGCCGAACCAGCCAGCACACAGGCGATCAGCACCCCGACGAGGCCCTTTGCGGACTCGCCGAGCTCGCCGCGACCCCAGGCGATCGCCATCTTGATGGCGGTGATGAGTACGCCCAGGACGCAGGCCGCAGCGACGGCGATCATCACGATGCCTAACAGGGCGCCGATCTTGTCCGTGAGTTCCTTTGGCGGTGTCCCCGAGGGCTTGGGGACTATGACGTCCCAGTGAACGACGGCGTGGGCGGCGAGGCTGTTGAGCATCAGATATCTCCTGTCAGTGCGGCGACCTGCGCCGCAGCCTTGGTCGCGGCCGGGTCGGCCACTCCGGGGTTCTCTCGCCATGAGGCGATCCACGGGACGATCACCACGACGGGCACCGATCCCGAAAGCTCGTGCAGCCGAAGCCGCAGCACCTTGGTCATCCGGGCGGGCGAGTCGGCAACGGCAACCAGCGCGACGACCTCGACGTCGCCCGCCCGGTGGCCCGCCCATTGACCTAGAAGCTGGCCCGCGGCGGTCATCCCTCGCGCGTCGGTCCGGCACACGACGGCGACCCTCGCCGGCCACCCGAGCGCCGGCACGGGCCACGTCATGGTCAGCGCCACACCCTGACCACTCGCCCCGGCCAGCGCGCTGACTCCGGCGCCGCCGTGGGCACCGAGCCAGACGAAGGTCGCCGCACCGTCGTACGACTCCTCGGTCCGCGCTGCGAAGTCCCCGCGAGGGGTGGGCGCAGCGGGGCGGGTCGCGCGGGGGCGGACCGGCTCGGGCGCTGCGGCCGCGACGAGTGGAGTGCCGATAGCCGGGACAGCCCACGGCGACGACGGGGCCAACTTTGCCATTTCCTGTCCCCTCAGCGTGATGTGGTCAACGCGGTCAGGACAAAGCCTACAGCACCTCGCTCACACCGAATGACATCTCACTTGCCATGAGATAGTGTCTAAGTGTCGCGACAGGGCCTCAAATGTCGTCAATGTCCTGTCACCGGCCACCATCTGTGGTTCATCTGCTGTGAGAGTGACTAATGTGTGAGGCGGGGCACCATCCGCGGTGCTGATCGTGAGGCGAAGAAGGAGGCCGATGTGGAACACAGAAGTAGGCTGTTTGTCTATGTCCAGACGACTGACGGCCGCGGAGTACGCGGCGCTCCCGGAGATCTTGATCGCCGAGGAGGTGGCGCAGATCTTGGGAGTGTCAGAGGTCCAGGTGCGTCGTTGGGTCGCCGCCGGGGAGATTCCCGCGACGCAGGTGGGCCGGATGTGGCGGTTCTCCAAGACGCGTATCGAGGCCATGGTCACCGGCGAGGTTCCACCAGCTCCCTAGCCGGAGTGCAGTCATGAGCGACGAGTCCGCGCCCCCCGAGGTCCCGGCGCATGCTCCCACAGCCCAGGACGTCGCCGACCTCCCCGAGATCCTGATGGCGGACCAGGCAGCGTGGCTGCTTCGGCTGACAATCGGCCAGCTGGAGGCTGCGGCCAAGCGCGGAGAGATCCCCGCGGGCAAGGTTGGGCGCTCACGCCGGTACTCCAAGACCGCGTTGATCAACCTCGTTCGCGGCGACCAGGGGTGAGCGCGGGCCCCTGGCTCGCGGTCGGAGTGCCGACCCTTGGGTTGGCTCTTCTCTTCCCCATGTTTGCTGGTGGGTTGCCTACGACGGCGACCTCCAGCGGCGGTAGCGGGACCCTGAACCAGAGCGCGATTCCCGCGGCCTACGCGGCGTACGTGGTCGATGCCGGGACCCGGTGCGCAGGTATCTCCGCGCCACTGCTGGCTGCGCAGATCGAAGCCGAGAGCGGCTGGGACCCATCCGCAGGATCACCCGCCGGAGCCCAAGGCATCGCCCAGTTCATGCCCGCCACGTGGGCGACCAGGGGCAAGGACTACTCCGGCGACGGCGTCGCCAACATCCAGGACCCAGCCGACGCGATCGGCTCGCAGGGCGACATGATGTGCGCTCTGCTCGCCAAGGTCACCGCCGACCTCGCGGCCGGCACGGTCACCGGTGACCCGCTGCAGCTGGCCCTCGCTGCGTACAACGCCGGACCAGGCGCAGTCGAGGCCGCAGGCGGGATCCCGCCGTTCCCCGAGACCCAGGCGTACGTCGAGCGCATCATGGCGGCCATCCCGAAGTTCAGCCAGGCACCCGCCGCCGGCGACACCGGCAGCGGGCCGCCAGTGACCGCCGACGGCACGGCCCGCGTCGCGATGTCCGGCAGCGGTCACCTGGACCCCTCCGCGTTGTGCCACATCGCCTGGGCAGCGCCGCAGTTCCTCCTGCGCTGCGACGCAGAACAGGCGCTGGAGAAGCTCAACGTCGCCTATAGGGCTCAGTTCGGGTCCGACCTGATCATCTCCTCGGCGTACCGCGACTACGCGGGGCAGGTGACCATCAAGGCCACCAAGGGCGGCCTCGCAGCTGAACCCGGGACGTCTAACCACGGCTGGGGTCTGGCGGTGGACCTTGGCCTCGACGCGAACGCGCTCGCCTGGATGCAGGCGAACGCCCGGACCTACGGCTGGGAGCACCCGTCCTGGGCGCGCCCGGGTGGCTCCAAGCCCGAGCCGTGGCACTGGGAGTTCGTCGGACCATGATCAGACGCCCACTGCCCTACGCACTGGCCACCGCCACGCTCCTGCTCGCGGCGTTGGGCGGATGCGCCGACGCTGCACCGGCACCAGCACCCGTCCCAGCGTCCCGCGCCGCAGCCTCGCCCGCCGCGCGCACGCCCGCGGCGACCCCCGCACGCACAGTGTGGGTCGCGACCGGGCCTGCCCCGACCCTGCCCACCGGCGTCGACAGCCAGGACGCGGCCGCCGTCGCCACGGCCGTCGCCGCGATCACCTGGACCTGCGATACGCGCTCGGACGTGAGCCCGACCACCGCAAGCACGCGGGCCACGCCTTGGCTCACCCCGAAGTACGCGGAGCTCCTCTCCACTCAACGACCGAGCGGCGGAGCGAACTGGCTCGAGCTCGTCCAACACGACGGGAAGACCGTCGTTCAAGTCCTCGACGCCGACGACCCGACCGGGCCGCCTGACTCCGCCACGACGTCCAACCGAACGCGTGCCATCACCGTCACGCCTACGGGCAGGGACGGCTGGACAGGCCCGGCGACCCACGTCATCGCCACGTACACGCTGATCCGGGCAGACCCCTCCGGGCCGTGGGCCGTCTCGACCGTCAGTGCCGACCAATCCATCTCAGTAGAAGGAGAGCCAGACCATGAGTAACAACCCGGGCGCCGTTGCACCGTTCCCCGTCATCCGCATCACCATCGCCGACCAGACAGTCAAGGTCAACGGTCGCTTGGTCGACGCCGGCGAGGAGCCCGACCTGCACCGCGTCGCGGTACACGCCGTTGCGCGCGACGTCGCCCAGGAACTCGACCGACCGGTCCGGGCGATCGCCACGGCCGACGGAAACACCACACGCCTGGTCATCCACCCAGACGGAACAGCCACCGACGTCGAATCCATCACCTCCCAGGACGCCGCCACCGACGAGCGCGCCGCCCAGGGCGCCAAGGACGAGAGCGACGCCCAGGCAGCCAACATCGCGGCCCTCGAAGCAAGCCTCGATACGGTCCCGGGCCCTGAGCGCATCCTTCAGCGCGCCAGCGATGCCGATCCGGCTCGGCGCTTCGATGTCGCGCCTCCGACTGCGGAATCAGTCGAGCAGAACCCCGAGTCGATCCCGACCCGCACGCGCCGCGAAGCCCGAGCGTCGTTCCTCCTCGAGGAGCAGGTCGAGGAACCGGCCATCGAGGGCTTGCGCGGGCTGCTGACCCGTGCAGGGCTACGCATGAACCCGAGCAACGCCGAGCGGCTGGAGCGCTCAGACCAGCTGGCCGTCAGCCAGAACTGGCCCGGGCCGCGCACCATCGTGGTCGTCAACGGCAAGGGCGGGTCGGGCAAGACCCCCACCACGATCCTGCTGGCTGCGGTGTTCGCGCTCTACGGCGGCGCGGGAGTTCTGACCTGGGACAACAACCAGACCAGGGGCACGTTGGGCTGGCGCACCCGTCAGGGCCCCCACGAGGCGACGCTGCTCGACCTGCTGCCTCAGACCAGTCGCCTGCTCGGCACCGGCGCCCAGTCGGCGGATCTGGCGAACTACGTGCACCACCAGCCCAAGGACCGTTTCGACGTCCTGCGTTCCAAGCCGCCGATGCTCGCTGTGGATCAGCGCGTCGGGCCCAAGGACGTCGACGCGATCCACGCCGTGGCCGCCAAGTACTACAGGTTGATCCTCATCGACTCCGGCAACGACGAGTCGGACCCGATGTGGCTGCGGATGATCGACCACGCCGACCAGGTGGTAGTCGCCACGACCACACGCGCCGACCACGCCGAAGCAGGCGCCCTGCTCCTGGAGGACCTCGCCGACCGCGACGACCGCTCGGCCAAACTCGCGCACAACGCCGTCGTCGTCGTCAGCCAGGCCGACGCCAAGGCCACCCGCGCCGACGTCGCCCGTGTCGCAGGCGGCTACGAGGACCTCGCGCGCGAGGTCGTCACGATTCCGCACGACCTGGCAATGGTCGACGGCGTGCTGCGCCACGGTGCGCTATGCCCCGCTACCCAACGCGCCTGGCTCGCAGCCGGTGCCGCCGTCGCGCGGGGCCTCTAGCTGGGGTCTGGCATGCAGTGTCGTGCCGGACCCAACGACGGACCGCGTCACGAGGGGCGAGCACCTTGCGCTCGTGCCATGCGGATGTGGGCTAGAGTTATATGCAGCGAGGATGCACATAAGTTTCGAGGGGGTACGGCAGGATGAGGACATGCCAGGTCAACCTCCCCATCCGCCACCGCGGCAGGAGATGGCGGTCACCATGCGGACGCTCGCGCTCAACGCATCGCGGCTGGCGGTGCTCCGGGCAGTACTCGATGAGCCCGGTGCGGACCGACACCGCATCTGCGAACTCACGGGCCTCGCTCCGGGCGCCGCTTTCCTTCATGCCACGGCCCTCGAAGCCGGTGGCGTACTGCGAGCCGACCGCGAGGGCGCTCTGCGCCGCGGACGCGCCGGCATCCGCTACACCGTCGACGTCGACGCCCTACGTGGCCAACTCGCTGAGTTCATGGCCTACCTCGCCGAGCGCTGACCTGCGCTTTCGGCCCAAGTATTTCCGTGCCGACACGCCGACGAGGTCCGCGCATGCACATGCACAATGCGCCATGATCGACCCCATGCCACCAGTGAGAGGTCGGGCCTACCGCGCACGAGCGGGGCCAATCGTTCCCGTTCAGAGTCGCGTGCCCGTCGCGGTTCACAAGAAGGCGCAGCGCGCAGCTGACGCCGCAGGCATGTCCATCTCCGCGTACATCGAGGCTCTGATCGTTCGCGACGAAGTCGACGCCACGGGGTGCCCCGCTTGGCGAACACCGGCCCTCAAGGGCCAGGAGGAGTTGCCGCTCAGGACCGCATAAGTCGCAGAAACAGTTGTGGCCCGACCCTTGCGGGACGGGCCAGAACTAGAAGTTCGAAAGCTCTTCACCCTCAGCTGGCAGGCGGGGGGAAGTGAAGAGTTTCAGTTCAGACACACCCTTCGGTGTGTCCATGAGAGAACGGCACCACGATAACCCGCAACGACCACACAGTGCCACCAATCCCCCGCGACACGCCGGGTGATTCGGTCGCATTCGCGACAGCCCGGGAGGCCTGGGCTGCCTGCGCCCCGCTGCTCGCCGGCGTCGCGCGGGTGCGGATCGGGGTCCGCTCCCGCGGCGTCCTCGAGTACCGCACCCGCGACGAGCGCCCCCTGACGTCAGTCCTGCCGGCCGCACCGGCCGCGGTGCGCATCTACGGCCCGGACGGGTGCTGCGCCGCGCTGTGCCTCGACCTGGACATCGGCCGCGGCGGGCCCGATGCCGTCGCGGCCGACGCGACACGGTTGACCGGATGGCTGCGGGAGCGGGGCGCGCGGGTCGTGACGGACAGGTCTCCCACCGGCGGGATCCACGTGTACGTGCCGCTCGAGCAGCGGATGCCCTACGAGCTGACCCGTGAGGTAGTCGAGGCCCTGGCGGCCTCCTACCCGACCCTGGACGCCGGCCCGCACCGCTCGTTGCGTACTGGGTGCATCCGCCCGCCCGGCGCCACGCACAAGCGCGGCGGACACCAGGAGCTCACGATGCCGCTGGCAGCCGCGTACGACGCCCTGCGGCGCCCGAACAGCCCTGAGATCCTCGAGGAGATCCGCACACACCTGCGCGACGAGATCGCCGCCTGGCGCACCACCCGCGACGCCCCGCAGGACCCCGCACACGCCCCCGGGCCGCCCCCGCTGGGCGCACCGCGGGCGCTGAGCACCCGACTGCAGGCGATCGCCGCGAGCGGGGACTACGACCGCGGCCGCTACGGATCTCCGTCCGAGGCACGCCAGGGCGTCATCGCCGGCGCCGTGGCAGCCGGCTGGGCCCTGGCCGACGTCGCCGTCCGCCTCGCCGATGGCCGGTGGCCGGGACTAGCTGCCATGTACGCCCGATACTCGCTCGCCCAGCGCGCCGTCTCCCTGAGCGAGGACTGGCGACGAGCCCACCACTTCATCGTCATCGATCGACAGAAAAAGTCCTCAACCAGCCCAGATAGCCATGTCCTCAAATCCCACACAAGCCCCCCTCTGACACACGGGGGTGACCCTGCTGCTCGTGAGGCGATCCCCGAGCACGACCACATCCGCACCTGGCGAACTCTGCTGCGCGCGGTCGAGCTCCACCGCTTCCCCGGCAGGCGAGGACACCTCACCAGGTTCGTCCTGCGCGCACTTGGAGAGGCAGCTCACAAGAGCGACTCCCGGCACGTCGCGTTCGGCGTCCGCTCAATCGCCGTGGCCACCGGTGCCGACTACTCCACCGTCGCCGCCGTGTTGCGACGCCTCGCCGCACAACCAGACGGCTGGGTCGATCTCGTCGAGCCGGCACGCGGCGAGCACGCCGACCTGTACGAGCTCACGATCCCCGCCGATCTCGTCGACATCGCCTCTGACCTGCGATGGGACCGAGGCAAAGCCCAAGCGCTGCGACCGGCGTTCCGCGAGCTCGGCCACGTCGCCGCGTTCGTCTTCGAAGCCCTTGAGAACAACACCGCCACGACGATCACCACCCTGGTACCAACCACCGGCCTATCCCGCAGCGCAGTGGCGGCCGCCGTCGACACCCTCGCCTCCTACGGCCTCGTGGACCGCTCCCCCACCGGCCTCGTCGCGCGCCCCGACCGGCTGCGCGCCGTCGCCGAGCTCGTCGGCGCGCTGGACGCCGTCACCATGCAGCTGCGCCGCTACGCCTACGAGCGCCAGATCTGGCGCAGCTACCTCGCCCGCCACGAACCCGACTGCTCGCGCGAGCTCGAGGACCTCATCGAGGATTACTGGTGGCCCCCCGAGGAGGACGCCGCGACCTGGTCCCTCGCCGGCCTCGTCGCCGCGTGAGATAGATACAGAACAACGAGGAAGACCCCGATAGAGAATGCCGGCGTCACGGGGCTCATCGCCCGTCACGGTCGGCGGGGGTCGCACCGTGCTACTTCAGGGGCGGCGGGTCGTCGCGACTAGTCATCCAGGTGCGCAGCAAAGCCTCGATAACGTCGACGCGCTGAAGTCGGTTCTCGTCGCAGTGCTGTCGGAAGTGCTCCTGCAGTACGAGGCTGATCTCGACGTTCAACTGCCCCCGCGACCCGGCCTTGCGGATCTTGCTGGCTGCCACCGTCGGCTTGACCGGGTTGGCCACCATCTCGGTCCAACTCAACTTGCCAGTCTCCTCGATGAGTCTGGCCTGAGCCGCTGCATCCAGCGCCGCGACTACCTGCGGAGCCGTCGGCATCTCCTGTTCGGGAACAGGCGCAACTAGTGGCATCGACGCCACCCGGGCTGGTGTCGACTCGCCTGCCGCATTCGGCGCAGGTGGAACCGCGCTCAAATGAACACTGTCAGGCGACAGGCTCTCGGGCGTTCCGCGCAACTGCATCTGCGAAACGGAGTCTGGACCGCCGAGCTGGTCTGGCCCGAGGTCAGTCACCGGCGCGATGGCCGGCTTGGCGAGCGGACGTCGTTCCGGCGGCCCCGGGACGACGGAACGGGCCGGCTTCCGGAGCCCGTCGATCGCGAGCAGCTTGGTACCAGGCTCAGACGGCTGTGGGCTCATGCTCATCCACCGCCAACGCCATCTTCATGCGCTGCAGGACCTCGGCCGTGACGTTTTGATAGTCGGCCGCGAGAGTCGAAGCTGTACCAGCGAGTCGGGCAACCGGTAGTGACTCTCCACCCTCCCGGGTGTGCCGCAAAGCCGCGTAGAACGGTTCCTGCGTGTCGGCATCCGCCTCGTACTCGTGCGCCAACTGGTGCCGGTTGCGAGCACCCACAGCCGGAGCCTGCAATCCGCGGACAGATTGGTTGAGCAGCAGAGACTCCCCCAGTGCGGTCGTGACCTTGTCCAAAGCTTCAGCACGGACCCGCTTGGCCGCGGACGGTACCCCGAACAGCACCACGCCAAGCAGCTCCAAGTCCGGGTTGACGATGCGGGCCCGTTCGAACCGGTCGGACACTTCCTCGAGACCTTCGATGCTGGCGTCGTCCGGCATGAACGGAATCAAGGTGAAGCGGGCCGCAGCGAGTGCGAGCAACTGGAGTTCCTCGTTACCGGGCGGACAGTCGAAGAGAACTAAGTCGTAGTCGTCAGACAGTGCGAGCAGCATCCGCTCCAGCGCGAGCTCGGGCGGGTTGCGAGGATCAGACCGGGCGTTCAAGGCGGCATGGACTGACCACTTGGCCAAGTTCTTTCCAGCAGGCACCACGTCCAGGCCCGGCCGGACATCGCGCAGCATCGGTAACGGCTGGCTGAGAGTGAGGCAGTTCAACAGCCCATTGGCCCACGGCTTCTTGTCGTAACCCAGATCGTTGCTGGTGTTCGTCTGCGGGTCCAGGTCGACCACCAGGACGCGGTAGCCGGCGACAGCCGCCACACCAGCCAGGTTCGTCACCAGACTGGTCTTGCCGGTGCCTCCCTTGCCGTTGATCACTGCGATGGCTTGCGAGAGCACAGCGTGACTCCCCCTTCTTCTCTCGGCCTCAGCCGGCGAGGACACAGGATATTTGGTGTGCTCCAGTCAACATGCGAGCTCGACGACGAAGTGTGACCGACACGCGCACCTGCACGACGGTATGCCCACGTTGTCCAACCTTCGTCCACCTGGACCTAGGTAGACGAAGGTTTACACACCTAGGTCTACCTAGGTTCAGGTAGGCCTAGGACCCGCGGTGTGACCACACGCGATCGCCGCCTAGCTGGCGCCCTAGCCGAGCTGCGTGGGGGACGACCCACGGACGAGCCGGCGACGGACGGGCCGGCGAAACCTTTGGTCGCGGCTGGGTCGGGCCCACCTCCGGGGATGAGTAACGGGACCGGCGACCGCGGGCGCCCCGGTCGCGCCTGGGCACTGGGCTCTGGACGAAGAAGCCCAATCTGACGAGAATCGTTGTTCTGTATCGTCACCTCTGCTACGATAACAATATGACGGAACGAAACGAAGAGCGAAACGAGGAACCGGCGGTCGCGGTCGCGGTTGACGGCGTCGCCGTGCGCGTCTGCCGGTTCCCGGGCTGCACGCGCCCGGCGGAGGAGAACGGCGGCCCGGGGCGTCCCTTGGCGTACTGCGATGACCCCGCACACACGAGGGCGTCGGCGTTCCGTGCTCGTAAGGAGGCAGAGGCGACCGGCAGCGCCGTCGCGTCGGCGGCCGCGGGGGAGGATGCCGAGCCGGTGACTTTCGCCCGCGTGCGGGCGGGGATGCTCGTCGAGCGCGTGGAGGCCGCGGTGCTGGCGCTGGCGACGATGACGAACGACGTCGTGAGCGAGCTGCGCACGCTCGGGGACGTCGAGGCCGTCGAGGTCGAGCTCGAAAGCGTGTCCGCCTCGGCGGACCAGCGCGCCGCCGAGGCGCGCTTCGCCGCAGCGTCGGCCGAGCAGCGCAGGCGCGCGGCCGAGGCTGCGGCACTCGAGGCGGACCAGCGCCGCGAGGAGGCCGAGGCAGCCGCGGAGGAGGCCCTGATTGCCGAGGCCGAAGCCCGCGACCTCGCCCACACCCATGAGGTAGCCGCTGAGGCTGCGCGCATCGCGGGCGAGCAGTTGGAGGCTGCCCTCGCCGGCGTCGCGGGCGAGCGGGACCAGGCCCAGTCCGAGGCGCGTGACCTGGTCGAGCAGCTCTCCGAATCTCGCGCTGAGACCACGCTCGTCCGCGCCGACCTTGCCGGCGCGCAGGAGACGCTCGAGCGGACCCGTGAGCGGATCGGTGTCGTCGAGGCCCAGCTGGCCGACGCGGAGCAGGAGAACGTCGACCTCGACGACCGGCTTGCCCACGCGCTGGAACGCGCCAAGCAGGCCGAGGAATCGGGGGAGTCCCTCCGGCAGTCGCTCGCCGAGCGTGACCAGAAGGTCAGCGACCTCCAGGAGGAGATCCGCGAGGGTCACTCGCGACTCGCCGAGGCGCACGTACGCCTGGAGGAACAAGCCGCCCAGCGCGAGCAGCTGCGTGAGCAGCTGGCGACTCGGGACCAGCGCATCAGCACGCTGGAGGACGATCGCGCGCAGGTCCGGGGCGAACTCGCCGCGATCACCGCGCAGTTGCGCGCCGAGCAGGCCAGCGCACTCAGGGCAGCCGAGGTCGCCGAGCACACGACCACAGACCGCCTGGCTGACGTCCGCGCCCTACACGAGGAGCGCGTGAACGAGTTGGTCGAGCGTCTACGCGCCGCCGAAGACCCCGGGACCCGCCCGCCGCGCGGGCGTCCCACGACTCCACCGAAGGGCTGACCTCAGCCCGAGCGTGAAAGAACCCCGACGGTGTCTCACCACCGCCGGGGCCGAAGGAAACAACCACTTCACTGGAGGTTCCCGTGTCAATTCTCGCCCAGATCACTCGCCACCGCGTCATCACCCTCGTGCCTGTCTCCGTCGTTGATGTCGAGATCGACGAGCTGGTCGCCCTGGCCCTCGCTGTCGGCGTGCTAACCCAGCGCACCACCACCGTCAGGGCTGCCTGATGAGCACCCCAGACCTCATTGAGGGCGATCCCCGCGTGCCGCATGCTGCGGCCCCGGCCCTGGCAAACGTCGAGGCTGTCCGGCGGGCGCGCCGGCAGGCGACGCAGGT
Organism: Pengzhenrongella sp.; assembly: GCF_036565025.1. Classification (NCBI taxonomy): domain Bacteria; kingdom Bacillati; phylum Actinomycetota; class Actinomycetes; order Micrococcales; genus Pengzhenrongella; species Pengzhenrongella sp. Next base: position 7,307 of record NZ_DATCNW010000220.1, on the reverse strand, counting down.
CACCTGCGCGGGCGCGATCGTTCCGACCGTGCTCGCCATGCAGGGCATGTCGAGCCTCGCCATCGACTTGCTGGGCTTCCCGGTGCCCGTCGCGGTCGCACTGGCCGGCTTCCTCGAGCTCGCGCTCGTCAGCTTCGCGCTTCTGACCAGGGCCTCAGCGCTTGCCGGTCGCCCCGGCGGGGTGGACGCGGCCGCGGTGTGGGGCGTCTCGCTCATCTCGGGCATCCTCGCCGGCGCGCACGAGCTCGTCGGGCCGCAGGCCGGCGGCGTCCGGTCCTGGGAGGTCGACCCCGGCGACCTGATCGCTGCCGGCGTGCGCCTCGCGGCCCCGTTGGTCGCCGCGCTGCTCTGGGAACGCGTCCTGACCGCCGCTCGCCGCGAACACGAAGCGCGCTCGCTCGTGGAGGTGCGCCGCGACCGGCGACTGCTCGCCGTCGCCCAGGACGCCCTGTCCGTCCGCCAGATGGAGGACTGCCGGCCCCGCCGGCTCCCTGGCCAATCGCGCACCCAAGCCGCGCTGCTGCGCATCGCCCGCCGCAAGCTCCGCCGCTCGCACGTCGCGGCCTTGAGGATGGTCGGCCCCGGCACGGACTTGCGCACCGTCCTGGCGGCAGTCGGCGCCGTCGACGTCCTGCCCGCCGCGACGATCGTTCATGGCCCCGACGCCATGGCTAGCCACGGCGAGCCGTACACGGAACCACGCACAGGTCCGCCGGACCAGGGCGAACCGGATAGCCAGTCGGAGCGGGCCATCCCGGACCGCCCCGGACCAGCTCCGGGTGGCCCGGGATGGCACGCAAGCCCGACCACGACTCAATACGCGGAACCTCTGATCACCGAACCGCAGGACGCGCCGGTACAGGACCACGCCGAACCGGTACAGGACCAGGGCGAGCCGGGGCGCGATGGCTCGGTGAGCCAGGCGCCGGTCATTACGGCGGCCGAGACCACGATCCGGAACGCAACCGTTCTCGATCTCGTGGACCAGGGCCGCTCGCAGCGAAGCGTCGCGCTCCGGCTCGGCATCGCCAGGTCCACGGTCGCGCGAGCGGTGGCCCGACGCGCCGCGAGCGAGGTACCTGCAGGGGCGCCAGTGGGCCACCCAGCGAGCCACCCCGAACCGGAGGTGGCCCAGGTAGGCCACGGCGCGAACCACTGGGTGGCTCACCTGGCCACCGAAGGCGGCTCCTCACCAAGCACGCCAGGCCAGTGAGCCAGGGGAGTGGTCCACTGGTCCAGGGCAGAGCCAGGGCGAGCCACCCGGACCCCGGCTCGCCGTCCGCCCGCGAGCCGGTCCGGTCCGAGGAGCCCTCTACGAGCTCGACCCCGCCGGACGCATCCATTTCGCGGGTAGCTCGGACGCATCCCGCGACTGAGCGAACCGCGGTGCGCCGGGCCGGGCCCTTGGGCCGCCCGCGAACGCTGAATGATCGACCCGCGGACAACCGCGACTACGACGAGGAGCACGACCACCACCGTGATGATGACGACCCGAGCCATGGCACCCCTGCCGGACCACTGGGCCGGTCCGATCCTGGACCTGGTCGCCCGCGCCCGGGACGCCGCCGCCCCACCCGGCGACGACGACGGAGCCTGGGCAGCCGCCGACGCAGGCCAAGTCCGACCCCGCACCGGCCACAAAGCCGCCCGCCGCACCGCGACCGCCGGCCAGCTGGCCGCACACCTCCTGCGCCTACACGCAATCGGCCTCGTCGCCCAGGGCGAGAGCGACCCGTGGACCGTGGCCCTCACCACCAGCGCCCCCGCGATCAGCTCGTGGGACTGGGACGAGCGCATGCAAGGCGCCCTCGACCTGCGCCGCACCTTCAAGGACCTACCCGACAGCGACGTCGCGGCCACCCGCCCAGCCCGGCTCGTCGCCGCCTGGCTGACTCACACCGGCGGAGCCGCCCTCGTACCCGCTACCGGACGCCTGGCCGAGTACGCCCTCGAGCAAACCCCCATCAACACCCAGACGCTCGCCACCGCCTGGTACGCAACCCACGGCGCCCGGCTCCTCGCCATCCTCGCCGCACGAGGCACCCCCAACAAGGGCCGCCAAACGCTAGAAGCAGCCGCCCACAACACCCTCGTGCGCGCCGCAGTAAGCGGCGTGTACGCCGCGCAGATCATGTCCAAGGTCGACATCACCCGCTTCGCCGGAATCACCCGCCCCACCCTCAACGCCTGGATCAGCACGTAAACCGATCAGTTACACCGGCCCCCGAGAACACCAACCGGGCACCCCACACCACCCCGACCAACCGAAGGGCACCCCCTCCATGAGCGTCATCACCGACCTGCCCGCCGAGCAGCTCCACGCCGGGATCCGCGCCTGGTCGCGCGGGAGCTACCCGCTCGAAGCCGCGGCCGAGCTCCTCATCCGCCACGACCACTGGCTCCGCCGAACCGGCTTCCTCGAGCGGTGCGCGCAGATCAGCGCCGAAGGCCCCGACTACATCGCGATGCGCTGGGCCGATGCCGCGGCCGCCATCGACACCGCCGCCGCCAGCAGCTCCGAACGATCCATCGCCCTCATCGCCACCGCGATCGCCGGCCACCCGACCACCGACCCCCTCGGACACCTCCTCAGCGGCCTCGACCGCACCAACACCGACCTCGTCTGCGCCGCCATCTCCCACGCCACCGGCACCCACCAAAACATCGAACACCTCGCCACCACCCGCGACGGCGGACCGCCCGTCATCACCCCCGACAGCGTCCGGCTCCACCTCGACCCCATCCACCCCTGGCCCGCCACCTGAAGACGGGGCACCGCAGGGCGACCCGTCTCGCCGGCCCGCGAACATCTGCGCGTCTCTCGATGACCAGGCGCCCTCGAGGACTATCCGCGCCGTAGATCCGGCTTGGTCGGGTGGAGTCCTGAAGGGGCGGCGCTCGGGCCGTCCACCGGGGTGGGGGAGCGGCCCCCATCGGGTGAGGTGCCGGCGCCCCTTCCCGGAATTCAAAAGAGGACAGGCCCGACCCCCAGGGGGGGTCGGGCCTGTCCTTCGTCTACGACCTCAGCAAGTAATCGCGGCCGCGCAGGGGGGGTGGAGGTGACGGATGCGCTCAACTCGAGCCGTCGAGCGTCTTTCCCCTTACAGGAAGAAGATCTCCTTGTACTGCGCCTTATCACCAGTGCCCTCGACGATCATGATGCGCTGGTTCTTGGCTGTCGCCTCGCTGACCATCTTCCAGAGTGCCACCGCGCGTCGAATGGCCTCCGTGATCGTGATGCCCTGCTTCGCAGCTGTGCTCTTCAGCGCTTCAGCAACACTCGGGGCGAGATTCACGGACAGCCGCACAACGTGCGAATCGTCTGCTCGAACAGCATCGTGCTTGGATTCCAGGACGGTGCTCATTTTGGGTACTCCTTCAGCGTGCCGCGTCGCGTGCGGCTACAGGTGTTGATCGTGATGACAACTAGCGTCCCTCGGTGCACGCAAGTTGTGTCTGGTGTCTCGTGTGTGGGCGGGCCTCGGTCGAGGCCGCGCGGTAGCCGGGTCAGCGGCTGGTTCGGCACCCGCTAGAGGTGTCGAGCGGCCCCGCCGTACGAATCGGACTCATGTCTGGGCTCCCACTCTCTGCAGCGTTTGGAGTGCCGCCGATATGGCGACCATACCTCTCCATCGGCAGGTCTTGTCAACATTTGAGGTGTATCTCACCCGCATTGGGTGCACACACGCGCCACCAGACGCCGCACTGTCTGTGTACATCCTATGCACATGAGGCACGTATCAGGTACAGTTCGGATGCTGAGGAAGCCTCCTCGGCGCGGGGTCCACAAGTCCTCCGCACAGCACAGTCCGACACGAGGGAAGCGATGTTCATGCAGCACAAGACCCCCTACGAGCGTCTGGATACCGCCAACCATGACCGGACTGAGCACCGCCCGCCAAGAGTTCCCCGCGACTGGCGCCGCTTCTGACACACTCGCCCTAGGGCTCATGCGGGGGGACAACATGCGGCACATGTACGAAGACGATCCACCGACTCGGAACGACGACGGCACCCCGTTTCACTGCTCCACAGGGCGCGTGAAGCGTCTACGTCAGCCAGCGGGCGCGCTGACGCTCGAGATCGATGCTCCGCCGCCCTGCGAGATGGGTCCTCCGATGACCGACGGGGAGTCCCATGGCTTCTGATTCCGGAGTCCCCTCGCAAGAATTGGCCGGCAACGACAGCCTGTTTAAAGACATCCTACTTCCCGCAGGCGAAGAGAAACCAAACGAAGTCGAGAGTGCGATAGGTTCACGCCCGCCCGTCGAAAACGAGCGGTTTAAACTTGCTAAGACTCTGATTTGGATCACGTTTGGCCTTGGTGTCGCGGTACTCGCCGCGGTACTCGTCGGCAGTTTCTGGGTTCCCAACAAAGACGCTTGGGAAAGATTCGAAAAGCTCGCCACACTCGTCCTGGTGCAGTTTCAGACGCTAGTTGGTATTGCAATAGGTTGGTATTTTGGCGAGAGGAAAGCGTCCGGGTAGCAGTCTCGGCGGCGGCTCCGGTCGCGCCAATTAACTTCCCGGAGACTCGTAGAGATCCTGTGGCCGAATAGCCTTTTCCTCGTGAGCTGACGCTGGCGAGCATCTACGCGACGTCGCGCCTGCCGCCTGTCGTACCGATCGCAGGAAGTCGCCCGCGGGGCTCCTGCCTGCTCCACTCACCTCGAGCGGTGGGGGATCGGGGGTCAGAGCTGAACCACGTCGCCATCTGGCGCTACGCGCGTGCGACACCTGCCGTAGATAGCCGGCTCCTGCAGCGCACTCACCTGGCCGGTAGCACCGCCCGGCCCCTCCCAGCAAACCCGCCCCCACCGGCCGCCACGCAGATGGCCAGGGACGGTGCTCCGCACCAAGAGGCGCAGCTCGGGCGAGCACGTGCCGGCAGGGGCAGGTTGGCAGCGAGCCTCTTGCCGCCCGATGCCACCTCGTACCTGCCGGTGAGGCCCGGAAAACGGGGCACTCACCGGCCAGTCCACACGGACAGTCAACGAGCAAAGGGCAACGACATGACGAGCACCACCAGCCAGACCGCGACCACCACGCAGACCACACCCGCGACCGTCCCTGACGACGTCGAGTTCGCCCACATCGACCCCCGCACCCTCACCATCGAGACGAACGTCCGCAGCCACGCGGACCTCGACCCCGCATTCCTCGCCTCCATCGCCGCCCACGGCGTACGCCAGCCCATCCAAGCCGTCCGCGACGAGACCGGCGCCCTGACCGTGCGCGCCGGACAACGCCGCACCCTCGCCGCCATCGAAACCAGCCAACCCACGATCCCCGTCTACATCCTCAACTCCACCGACAGCGAGCCGGAGCGGATCTTCGAGCAGATGGACGAGAACGACCGCCGCCGCGCCCTCACCGACAACGACCGCGCCAACGCCTTCCAACAACTCACGCTGCTCGGGGTGTCCGCCGCGCAGATCGCCAAGCAGTCCCACACCAAACGGAAAGTCGTGGACGCGGCCCTGACCGTGACCGCCTCACCCCTGGCGGCCGCCGTCCTCGCCGAATACGACCTCACCCTCGACCAAGCCCTCGTGATCTCCGAGTTCGACGACGACGCCGGAATCGTTAAGGCACTGACAGTCGTCGCAGTGAAAGAGCCCGCCCAGTTCGCCCACGCCGCCCAACGGCTCCGCGACGAGCGCGCCACCCAGCACGCCCACGACACGCTCGTTGCGGAACTCACCGCCACCGGAGTCCCCGTGATCGAGCGGCCCTCATGGGAAGAAAAGACCATCACCGAACTCAGCGACCTCCGCACCAGCGAAGGAGAGCGGATCACCCCCGAAGACCACGCGACCTGCCCCGGCCGCGCCGCCTACATCTCCCGCTCCTACCCCGCCTGGCGCGCCGTTCACGTGTGCCTCAACCCCAAGACCCACGGACACGCCAAAACGTCCACCAACGCCAGCCAGACGACCAGTGGCCCGATGAGCGAGGAGCAGAAGACCGAGCGGCGCGAGGTCGTCGCCGGTAATACGGCATGGAGGTCCGCTGAGACGGTCCGCCGCGCATGGCTGAGGACCTTCGCGGCCCGCAAGACCGCCCCGAAGGACGCCCCGGGCCTGATCGCCTACGCCGTGACGACCTGCAACACCGAACTGGCCCACGCCGCCCAGAGCGGCCACGCCCTCGCGCGGACCGCGCTCGGCCTCGACGCCGCCAAGAGCAACGGATACGGCGGCTTCACGGGTAGCCAGTCCGCGATCACCAGCGCGATCGACGCAGCCAGCCCGTCCCGCGCCCAACTGATCGGCCTGGTGGTGGTCCTGGCCGCGATCGAGGGCCGCACCTCGACCAGCACCTGGCGCCGCCCGATGGGCGCCGACGCTCGCTACCTCCGCGCGCTCGCCGCGTGGGGATACGACCTTTCCGAGGTCGAGCAAGGCGTGATCGACGGCTACGACGCCCTCACCGCCGCACCCGCCGACGACGAGGACGACCAGGACGACACCGACGACGACTTCGAGGACGACGCGTTCACCGGAGCCGAGTTGGCGGGTGAGGAAGCACAAGCAGCCAGCGACGCACAGGAGTGAGCCCGCCGTCCCCGACCCCCTCACGGGGTGGTCGGGGACGGGGCTTCCCCGCCGAGCCCGGTCGCCCGCATCGAGCGGGCAAACGGGCAACGCGGACCACCCGGACCCCCGGCAGGGCACCGCGCACACGGGGGGAGCGGGTGTGGGACGAGCTGCACCGCGGCGACGGAGCGCCACGGCGTGCCTGACGTCGTCCGCTGCGCGGCCGCCGACTGTACAAGCATCTTTTTTCTCTCCTCCTGGCTGTCAAGAATGACCGCGCGCCGTCTCGGCAAGTCGGCTCCGCTGCGCTCCGACCCCGGGGTGGTGGGGGTGTTTGTGGCGGCGTTCGCTGCGGGGCCTGTCAAGTTTTCTGTGTAAGTGGCGGTCATTGGTTTAGTTGACGTGGCCGGCGAGGCGGTCGGGGTAGAGCAGTTCGAGCTGGTTGAGCGCGGCTGTCCAGCCGTTGGTCCGGGCTCCTTCGATGAGGTATCCGGGGGCGTTGCGCTGGCCCTTCGGCTTGCCTGCTTCCTTCGCGCGTTCGCGGGCTCGCTTGTCCTCGATGTCGCGGATCGCGAGCCACATGAGCTTCACGGCGGCTTCGTCGGAGGGGAAGTGACCGCGGTTCTTGATGATCTTGCGCAGCTGGAAGTTCATCGACTCGATCGAGTTCGTCGTGTAGATGACCTTGCGCAGCTCGGGCGGGAACGCGAGGAACGGCGTGAAGCGTTCCCAGGCCCGCTGCCAGACCGCGATCGCCGCGGGGTACTT
>NZ_DATCNW010000219.1:0-31943 GCF_036565025.1 Pengzhenrongella sp. | reverse complement strand
GGGGAGCCAGTACGCGCCGATCACCGGGGGAACCTGGGGCACGACGACCCGGAAGTCGGGTGTCCGCACCGCGAGCTGGGCGGTCAGCCGGGTCAGCACCCAGCCGCCGGGGCGCAGGACTCCCCCGGACGGGACGATCAGCCGCTCGTCCGACTCGAGGAACGATGCCGCCGCGACGGTGGCAACGACGAGGTCCGCGAGCCGGTCCGCAGCGCGGTCGAGGATGCCGGCGGCGACCGTGTCGCCCGCCTCGGCGACCGCGACGACCGTGGTGGTCAGGGCGGCGATCGCGGTGCGGTCCAGCCGCCGGCCGGTGACGAGGTTGTAGACGCCCCGCATGTCGGGTTGCCCCAGTCGGGGCGGCACGGCGAGCGTGAGACGGGTGTGCTCGCCGGTCCCGTCGACGTCACGCGCGGCCGCCTTGAGCGCCTCCATCGCGATCCAGAACCCGCCGCCCTCGTCGCCGAGCAACCAGCCCCAGCCGCCGACCAGGACGTCGTCGGCCCCGCGGCCGTGGGCGAGGGCGACGGTGCCGGTGCCGGCGATCAGGCCGATCCCACCGCCGCCCGCGGTCCCGCTAGCCAGCGCGGCGAGGGTGTCGCTCGCCAGCGCGAGGTACGCCCGCGCCACGACGAGCTCGCGGATCACCCGGTTCGCGATCACCACCGACCCGGTCATGGCGAGGCAGCTGACCGCGACGACGTCGCCGTCGGCCACCGCGTGCATCGCGCCGGCCACCGCAGCGCCCAGGCCGTCCCGGACGAAGCGCTCGGCGTCGGGCTCCTCGTGGTGCCGGATCGGCCCACCGCGGCCGACGCCTCGAATGTTGCCGTCGAGACCTGCCAGGACGGCGACCGTGCCGGTCTGGCCGCCGTCGACGGCCAGGATGAGATCGCTCATCCCTTCACCGCCCCGGCCATGACGCCGCGGATGATGTTCTTCTGGAAGAGCAGGTACACGATCACGATCGGCAGCGTGGTGATGGTGGTCGCGGCCATCATCAGCCCGTACTGGCTGAAGTAGCTGCCCTGGAAGGCGAGCAGCCCGACCTGCAGCGGGAGCAGCGCCTGATTGCTGAAGACCACCGAGGCGAGCACGTACTCGTTCCAGACCCCGAGCACGGTCAGGATCACGACGGTGGCCACGGCGGGGCGGGCGAGCGGGAACGCGATCTTGGTGAAGACCTGCACCCGGGACGCGCCGTCGATGAACGCGGCCTCCTCCAGCTCCTTGGGGATCTGCTCGAAGAACGCCCGGAGGATGAACATCGCCACCGGCAGGCTGCCGTTGATCATCGGCAGGATGTAGCCGAGCTGGGTGTCGAGCAGGTGCAGCTTGGCCAGTACGAGGTACAGCGGGATGAATGCGCCCGGGATCGGGATGAACAGGAAGACGAGGAGCATGCCGTACAGGGCTCGCTTGCCGGGGAACCGCATCCGGGCGAACGCATACGCGGACAGCGAGGCGAGGAGCACGGTGCCGGCGACGACCGCGACGGTGTAGATGACGCTGTTGACGAAGTAGTCGCTGAACGAGGACTGCTGCCAGGCCTGGACGAAGTTGCTCCACTGCGGGCTCTTCGGGATCAGATGCACTCCCCCGTAGATCTCCGCGTTCGTCTGTAGCGATGCGGAGATCATCCACACCAGCGGAACGACGGACGCGAGCCCCCAGACGGCGAGGGCGACGTGCAGCAGGACCCGGGGTGCCTTGAGGGGAGGCTTGCCACGCCGGTCCGGTCGGGCGAGGAGCGTGTCGGTGCCGTTCGGGTCGGGACGGTTGAGCAGGACGGTCATGACGGATCGCCTCCCGATCGACGAGACAGGTACAGCGAGATCATCGAGACCCCGAAGAGCAGGACACCGAAGATGATCGACAGCGCGGACGCGTAGCCGAAGTCCGGGCTCGGCCCGAACGCAGAGCGGTAGATGTGCAGGATCGGGACCTCGGTCGCGTAGCCCGGGCCGCCCTTCGTCATCGCCACGACCAGGTTGAAGGTCTGCATCGCCCCGAGGAACGTCAGCACGCTGACGATGCCGATCACGGGACGCAGCAGCGGGAGCGTGATCTTGACGAAGATCTGCCGGCCGGTCGCGCCGTCCATCCGGGCGGCCTCGTAGATCTCGCCGGAGATCCCCTGCAGCCCGGCGAGGAAGAGCAGGAACGGATAGCCCACGCCTTGCCAGACCGACACGATCGAGATGGCCCAGAGCGCCGTCTTGGGATCGCCGAGCCACGGGTGCGCCAGAACGCCGAGTCCGAGGTTGTCGAGGGTCGCGTTGATCACGCCGTTGTTGGGCTCGAGGAGCCACTTCCAGATGGTCGCCACCACGATTCCCGACAGGATCGGCGGGAGGTAGAACAGCGTGCGGTAGAGGGTCTGGCCCTTCATCTTGCGATCGACGCCGACGGCGAGCAGCAGGCCGAGCCCCTGCATGAGGATCAGGGCGATGACGGCGAGGAAGATGCCGTTGCCCATCGAGCCCCACCACACCGAATCGTGGAAGGCCCTGAGGTAGTTGTCCAGGCCCACCTGGGCGAACGTGCTCGACAGCCCGTCCCAGCTCGTGAAGCTGAGCTCGACCGTGCGGGCGAAGGGATAGACGCTGAAGACCACGAAGAGCAACAGCGTCGGCAGGATGAACAGGTACGCCGTGAACATCTCGATCCGCCGCGCGCGGGTGTAGCGCTTGGCCAGGCGGTCCGGGGCCGGCGGGACGGCAGCGGCTCGGGCGGGAGTGGGTGCCTCGCGGTGCGCCGGAGCAAGGACGCGGGGACTGCTCATCGGTGTTCCTCTCGGAGGGTTCGGGTGCGCTCGTAGCGTGGGAACGGGCGCACCCCCCTGATCACGGGACCGTGCTGGTGGTCGGCGCCGACTACTGCGCGAGCTTGGTCTCCTTCGCGCGCTGCATCTTGGCCGCCACGGCTTGTGGAGTGGCGGTGCCCGCGATGATCAGTTGGAGCCCGGCGGTCATGGTCGTGACCACGGCGCCCTGCATCGCGGTCGGCGAGGCGGGGGTGAGCTTGTCGGCCCCCGCGGCGAACGCGGCGATGTTCTTGTTGAGCTTGAGCGTGTCGGCGACCTTGCGGTTGGCCGGGATGTTGAAGCTCGCCTCGGCGTACTTCTTCTGCTGGTCGGCCTCGGTCAGCCACTTGAGGAAGGCCGTTGCCGCGTCGGCGTGCGGCGAGGTGCCGACGACGAAGACGGTCGACCCGACCCCGCCGGGGATGTACAGGGGCTCGTCGCCGACCGACGGCGGCATGAACACCCCGTAGTTCTTGAACTCGGGGTTCGTCTTGTTGAAGACCCCGAGCGCCCACGAGCCGTCGAAGATCATCCCGGCCTGGCCCGATGCGAACAGCGTCTCGGCGGCCGGCATGTCGTAGCCGAGGATTCCGTCGGCGAAGACCCCCGCCTTGGCGAGCTTGTCGAAGACGGTGAGGAAGTCGATCCACTCCGCCGCGTCGTACCGCCCGGTCCCGGTGTAGGCCGCCGTCCGGACGTCGGCCGGCACCACATTGTCGATGTACATCGAGGCCAGGGAGCCGAGCGGCCAGGAGGAGAAGCCCGAGACGAACGGCTGGATACCCGCGGCGCGCAGCTTCTTGGAGGCCTCGATGAACCCGTTCAGATTCGTCGGCAGCTCGGTGATACCGGCCTTCTTGAACAGGTCCTTGTTGTACAAGAACTGCATGTTGTTGGTGTCCAGCGGGACCAGGTAGGCGCCCGGGTCGACCTTCCACTGGTTGTCGGGTGTGTAGGACACGCCCTGGATGGCGGACGGAACGAACTCGTCGAACCACTCCTTGGCGCCGTCGACCTTGGAGAGGTTGAGGATCTTGCCCTCGAGCGCGTACGGGGCGAGCTTCTCGCCGGCGCTGGTCCAGCCCGCCGAGATGTCGGGGAGCTTGCCCGCCTGCGCGGCGGCCTGGAACTTCTGCGGCAGGGCGTCCCCCGGCACGAGCTCAAGCTTGACCTTGACCCCGGTCTTGTCCTCGTACTGGGTGGCGAGCTCCTGCAAGAGGTCCGCGCGGTCGGTGAAGTAGTGCCAGAACGTGAGCGTCGTCCCCGACTTCTTGGCGGCGCCGGCGTGCGCGCCGCCGGACCCGCCGGAACATGCGGTCAGGCCCAGGGTGAGGCTGAGGCCGAGCGCGGCGATCGCAGCGACCTTGCTGCGACGCGGGTTGGTCGACATTCGTGCCATGGCGCTTCTCCTTGGACGGGTTCAACGAGGGCCGAGTCGAAGGACAGGGCGCGGGATTTTGCTTCTCAGCGGGACTTTTAAGGTCTAGACCTCTCGATGGGCTGAAAGGTACGCCCACAACCGAGGACGTGTCAAACGTCACACGAGTCACGTGGGTTGCGGGCGCATCTCACCAGGGGGCAGACTGTCGAGCAGTCGGGTCACGCAGTCCCGACTCGTCCAGTGGTTCGTACCAACTTGGACGACATCGTCTCGGCACCTCGGTGTCGACGACACAAGGAGACACGCAGGTTGAGGACGAGGAAGCGCACCGTCGCGCCGCCCGGTAGCCGGCCAAAGCCCACGACGACCCGGTCCAGGGTCGCCGTCGGCGGTACGCTCCGGCCGACGGCGAGGCCACGCCGACAGGTAGGCGCAGGGGACGTGGGGGCATGAGTCACGACACGGACATCGTCAGGAGCGCGGAGCTTGCGGATGCGCTCGGGGCCATCGCGCTCGATTCGGAGACCGCCAAGCACGAGCAGGTGCGCAACCGGTTGATCGAGGTCATCGAGCTTCTCCACTCCGGGGATCGGCTACCGCCCGAGCGAGAGCTGGCCGCGCGATTCGGTGTCAGTCGGATGACGCTTCGCCAAGCGATCTCGAGCCTGGCAAGCGCCGGCTACGTGGTGCGGGTCCAGGGCGACGGCACGTTCGTCGCCGATCCGACGATCTCGAAGAGCTCCGAGCTCACGGGGTTCTCCGAGGACATGGCCGCCCGCGGCTTCCGCCCCTCGTCCCGGCTGCTCAAGATCGCGCACGTCTCGGCGGGTGCAGCCCTCGGCCAGGAACTGGTGATCAGCCCAGCGGAGATGGTGTTTCACCTCGAGCGGGTCCGCATGGCCGACGGCATCCCGATGTGCCTGGAGACCATCGATCTGCCGGCACGGCTGACCCCCGGGCTCGACCAGCAACCGCTCGAGCAGTCGCTGTACGAAATCCTCAGGGGCGTCTACGGCATCGAGCTCTACGAGGCGGACCAGGTCATCCTGCCGACCGTCGTTGACCAGAGCCAGGCGGACCTGCTGCGGGTCCCGGTCCACAGCCCGGCGCTCATCGTCAAGCGGATCGGCTACGACAAGCGTCGGCGCCCCATCGAACGGGCGATGTCGATCTACCGCGGCGACCGGTACGACATCCGCATGACGGTCCGGCGCAACCTCACCTGAGATCCGTTTGAGTCTCCGCCCGGGGCGGCAGACATCGGTCGCGCAAGGCGCGTCCATGGTGACCCGCCCTCAACGACGTCCTGCGCCACGCCAGCTTCCGACACTCTCGCCCCACGGGCTCTCGTTCGCCCCAAATGGCCGCTTCCGAGCGCGATTTCATCCACTGTTCGTCGACCCGAGCACTCGGCGGGAGTTCAGGTACGCGCGTGCGTTGTCGAAGATCCAGGAGTGACGTCCGAGAGCGTGAATCTGGACAGGCTCCTCGCTGCGCCGGCAACGAGCACGCTCGCGTGGGTTCGTGACGTCTCCGGGGATGGTGCGGGTTGGTTGCTCGGCGAACTCGCTCTGCCCGCGGTCATCGTCCCGCACGGGATCAAATCCGGGGAGGTCGACGAACTGTTCCGGCGCGACGGAGCTCCGCACTGCGTCGTCGTGAAGAGCCTCGCCGGGCCGGTGCTGGTCGATCGGGCATGGTTCGAGGCGGCGATCACCGGCCCGTTGGGCTATGGGCGGCTGCTGTTCGCCCGTAGACCAGTTCTGGAGATGGTCACCAGGGAGACTCTCGTGCTGACCTACGACGTCCCTGTCGAGGAGGCGGCCGCCGGGGTCATCTCTCGGCGAGGCGCCGGGACTCGCGGCGACGCAGTTGTCGTGACATGGCCCGATGGCGGACTCGGGGTGGTCCCCGTCTCGACGATCTTCGAGCGCTTGGCGCAGCAGTACGCGTACCAGTCCTGGCACGACCCGCTCACCAAGCTTCCCAACCGGCGCTACCTCATGGAACAGATCCGGCTCCTCGAGCAGACCCGACGTTCGGGCGATGAGGCCTGGCACGCCGTGCTCTTCTACCTCGACCTCGACCGATTCAAGGACGTCAACGACCAGTACGGTCACGGCGCTGGTGATCAGGTCCTCGCGGAGTTCGCGCAGCGCATCAAGTCGGCTTCCCGCGTGGACGACGTCGTGGTCCGGTTGGGAGGCGACGAGTTCGCCATCCTCTGCGCCGGCCCGCTCACCGTCACGCAGAGCGAGGCGTTCGCAGCCCGGATCGTGCTCGAGGCCGCTGCTCCGTTCGTCGTCGAGGTTCATGACCGCTCCGGTGACATCACGGAACAGGTCGTCACGATCGGTGCCAGCGTCGGCGTCGCGCACGCGAACGGTGCGCGGACAGTGCTCGTGACCTCGCTGGACATCCTGGTCAAGCAGGCCGACATCGCCATGTACCGGGCCAAGGCACGGGGTCGCGGACGTGCCGAGCACTACGAGCCGGCGATGCGCACCGGTCTGGACTCAGCCGAAACGGTTCAGGCACGACGCAGGATGGAACGCGGTCTGCGAGCCGCGATCGAGGACGGTGGACTCGCGGTTCACTACCAACCGGTCGTCGAGCTGCCCTCTGGACGCGTCCGCGGGTTCGAGGCGCTGGCCCGGTGGCACGACCGGGCGCTCGGGGAGGTCTCGCCGGACCAGTTCATCCAGTTGGCCGAGGAGACAGGGCTGATCCTCGACCTCGGCGCGTGGGTGCTGCAGACCGCGTGCGCCCAGGCCGCCGCGTCGGTGATGGACCACCAGTCGACCATCGCGGTCAACGTCTCCCCGGTCCAGATCGCACAACCAGGCTTCATCGACGTGGTGCTGGGTGCCCTGGCGGACTCGGGTCTGCCAGCGTACCAACTGTGTCTCGAAGTCACCGAGACCGCCGCCGTCGAGAATCTTGCCGAGACGGCGTCGCGCTTGCGTGAGCTGAGGAAGCTGGGGATACAGATCGCTCTGGATGACTTCGGTACCGGGCACTCCTCTTTGACGATGCTGCGCGAACTGCCGCTGACGATCGTCAAGATCGACCGCTCGTTCGTGTCGAACCTTGTCCAGAGCGTGCAGGATGCCGCGCTCGTGCGCCTCGTGATCGAGACCGCGCACGCCCTCGGGCTGCGCGTGTGCGCGGAAGGCGTCGAGGATGCCGACCAGGCTCAAACGCTGGCTGCGATGGGATGCGACACCGCACAGGGCTGGTACTTCGGAAAGCCCGGGCCGGCATCCGGTCGCCGACCCGCGAACTAGCTAGCCCACAGGCACCATTTCGCTGAGCACTCCAGCGAGGTGCCTTGGCGGTGCTTTGAACCACAGCGTTGGGACCTCTTCCCCTCCCCGTGCGAACAAGTAATCTGGGTTGAATCTGGATAGGCCTGCAAGTTGCGCATGCGTGCGGCGCGCCCGGTGCGAGAACCCTTGCGATCCCTGCGGTTGAGGAGGCTCTGACGGTGGAGAGCATCGACGAATTGCGAGAGTTGCGACTCGTCTGTCAGCGTCTGGCCGAACGGTTCCCCGACCTGCCCCTGACCACGGTGCAACTTCACGTCGAGCGGGAACACCG
Organism: Pengzhenrongella sp.; assembly: GCF_036565025.1. Taxonomy (NCBI): domain Bacteria; kingdom Bacillati; phylum Actinomycetota; class Actinomycetes; order Micrococcales; genus Pengzhenrongella; species Pengzhenrongella sp. The sequence continues at coordinate 24,156 of NZ_DATCNW010000219.1, read as the reverse complement.
CAAACTTGATGGGCGCCCCGTGCGGAACTTCGTGCCCGTCCTGATCGAGCGAGCGGCGCGGGAAGCCCTAATGGTCGTAACTTAGGACCCCCTGCCAGTCGCCCCCGAGCGGGGATCCTCCTCTGGATCCCGCCTGCGTGGACCTTAAGTTACGGCCATTGGGGTAGTGCGGGTCGGGAACACGGTCCGCCGCCCAGTTGGTCCGCATTCTCGGCTCGTCCACGACGTGCTCACGCATCTGGACCGGGTCGGTTTCACAGGGGCACCTCGGTTCCTCGGGCTCGACTCGAAGGGCCGTGAGGTGCTGACCTTCGTCGCAGGCGAGGTGGCTGGACGCCCGTGGCCGGCATGGGTGGCCGACGAGCAGCGGATCGCCAGCGTGGCTCGACTGGTGCGTTCCTACGATGACGCCGTGGCCATGCTGCCAATCCCTGATTCCAGTACTGGTATTGAGTTCGCAGGTCCGGTGGGGATGCCGGCCTCGACCGCGGGGCCTGCCAAACTTCTCGGCCACATGGACGTGACTCCGGAGAACGTCGTGTTCCGCAATTCAGTGGCCATCGCGCTCATCGACTCCGGGGGTAGGCCCGGGGCGCCGCGGTAGCGGGCCGCCCACGATCCGTAGATCACGACCCGCTCGGCGCCGGCGAGGTCGAACTCCTGACCGATCACGGTCTGCGGTCCGAAGGTGCCCTGGAGGAGCTGGGTCAAGGGGACTGCTGACCGGTTGGCGAGGTTGGCTCGCACCAGTCGTGCCCGGCCCAGGGTGTACTCCTGACCAGGGTGAAGGAGTAGCCAGGCGAGCATCGCGGCCTGGTGCTGGGATCGGAGGATCGGAGGATCGGCAGGAGAGCCGGGCGAGGAGAAGAGCATACGGAGGCGTCAGGGACGGAGGGACCGAGAGGCGACCGGCTGACGTGCGAGCGGTGGCCGCGGGCCCGCCCGGGTGGCCGGGACATTCCTCCCGATAGGTCCGGGACCGTGTCTCATGACGACGGGCGGTCCAGACAGCCAGGCTCCGAGGTGTCGGGCGGAAGCGCCGCCCGCTCTACGAGGAGGTTGTCATGGCTGCTCACTCGCCACATCCGCGAACCACACCGGTGAAGCAAGCAGGCAAGGCCGGAGCCTTCACCTTGGTGCGAATAGGTGGAGTTGCGGCGGTCCTCGCCGGTGTGGTCATGGGGGTGCACGAGTGGTGGGACGACCGGGTGCCGGGCATCCAGGAGGGTGTCGTGCCCTCGGCGCTGCATGCGACGTGGGTTGGGCTCCTGTTCGTGAGTTTCCTGGGTCTTAGCGTGCTCCAGCGGCCCGCCTTCGGGCGCTTCGGTCGCATCGCCTCGGTTGTCGCCGTCGTCGGCTCCGGCTCATTGTTCGTGCTGGCGCTCAACGAGACGTGGGGTTTCGTCCGTTCGGACGGGGCTACGCACGATGACCCGCCAATTCCCATGCTTGTACTCATCTTTGCGGTTTTCGGGTGCTACGTAGCCGGCCTGCTTCTCTTCTCGCTCGCAATTATCCAGGCAGGGGTGCTACCGCGCTTGGCTGGGGTCTTCTTGCTGGCGAGCGTGCTGTTGAAGCTGTTCGCCTCAGGTGTGCTGCCGGGGACGCTCGCTCTGCTGGGCGCGGCCTTTGCGACTCTGGGTTTCACTGCCCTGCGCGCGGCTCCCTCCAGGCACGACGACCGGGATGTGCCTGCGGGGTCGACATTGACGCGTCCGTAAGCAACGGCTTAGGCGAGTCCTAGGCGGAACCGTCGAGCCGGCGGACACTGTGATTGTGGAGATCCTGCGACGCGCCCGCGCGACATCCCGACCCGGCGCCAGGGTGTCGACGACTGCACTGCTTGGGGTCACCGTGCTGCTCGCGTCGGCAACCGTCGTGGTGACCTACCGCGCGGGAAGCATCGGCTCGTCGTGGACACTTCTCACCTCGACCTCGGCGATCGCGCTCGTTGGAGCTTTCCTGGCCGGCACGCGTCCACGCCACCCTGTGGGCTGGCTGCTGTTGGCGACCGGCCTGCCGTTCCTGGCAGGTCAGGCAGCGGAGGGCATAGCGCGAATGGGCTTGACCGATCCACGGCCGGGGCCCGGCGCGGAGGCCTCGTTGTGGCTCGCGAACTGGGTCTACCCTCCGGCGCTTGTCCCGCTGTTCGTGGGGATAGCCCTGACCTTCCCCGACGGTCACCTACCCTCCCGGCGATGGCGCGGCTTGGCCGTTCTGGCCGTCGCTCTGGCGTTGGTCCTCGGCGTGTTCGGCGCAGTCGGGCAGTCGACGCTCGTCCTGGGCGAGACTCAAGTGCCCAACCCGCACGCGGTGACCGCTCTGACGGGGATCGGCCCCGTCGTCATGACAGCGTCAGGCGTCGCCCTGCTGGGATGTTCGCTCGCCTCCACGGTCAGTCTCCTGATGCGTTGGCGGCGTGCCGGCCGGCAGGCGCGGCAGCAAATCATGTGGGTGGTCATGGCCATCGTCGTCCTCGCGGCCTCGTTCGGTCTCGACGCGTCGGTCGCGTTCTTGGCACCGTCGCTTTACCCCGTGATATTCCCGTTCGTACAGTTGGCGCCCGTCGTCGTGCCGGTAGCCATCGCGGTGGCTATCCTGCGCCACCAGTTGTTCGACATCGAGGCGCTCGTCAACCGGGCCCTGGTCTATATGATCCTGACCGTCCTGCTCGTGTCGAGCTACGCGGTGACGGCGACGTGGGTGGGCGCCACGCTCCCCGAGTCGGCTGGGACCCTAGCCCGGGTTCTGGCCACCGCCGTCGTCGCTGTGGCCTTCGCCCCCCTGCGGGATTGGCTGCAACGGCTCATCGGCGGTCGGCTCTATGGAGACCGGGGTCGGCCGTACGCCGCTATGACCCGGCTCGCCCGCCAGCTGCAGCAACCGTCGGCACCCGACCAGGTGCTGGTCACCCTGGTCACCTCGGCCGCCCAGGCGCTCCGATCCTCGTACGCCGCCATCGACCTACGCGACGAGCCCGGACCGGTAGTCGAGTACGGCGTCCGCCCGGTCGACGCCAGCCGCCTCGCCTCGGTCGAGCTGACCTACGCCGGGGAGTCACTGGGCGGCCTCGTGGTTGCCGGACGGGGACGCGAAGCTCTCGCACCCGCGGACCTGCGGCTGCTCGCGGACCTCGCGCTCCCCATCGGCGCTGCGGTGCACGCCGTTGGGCTGTCCGTCGACCTCCACCGCTCCCGTGAGCGCATTGTCCTGTCGATTGAGGAGGAGCGCCGACGGGTGGGGCGCGACCTGCACGACGACTTGGGGCCCCGGCTGGCGGCGATCAGCATGCAGGTCGAACTGGCTCGTGACCTCACCCTTGTTGATCCCGTCCGGGCGCATGCGCTGCTCGGCGACCTGCTGAACCAAACGGAGGTTGCCGTGCAGGAGACGCGCCGGGTCGCGCACGCTCACCGGCCACCGGCCCTGGACACACTCGGCCTGGTGCCCGCCCTGGAGTCCCACGTTGCGCACGTGGCTGCCGTGCCAGTGCGCTTCGAGGTCCCGATCGCGCTTCCTCCTTTGCCAGCGGCAGTCGAGGTGGCGGCATACCGCATCGCTCTGGAGGCGATCCAGAACGTTGCGGCGCATGCCCAGGCGCGATCCTGCGTGCTGCATCTGTTCCACGACCGCCAAGGACTCACTCTCGAGGTGGTGGATGACGGGCTGGGCATTCCGGCCAGCCATTCCGTAGGCCTCGGGCTACAGTCCATGGCCGAGAGGGCTGCTGAGCTAGGCGGCACTTTCACCCTTGAGCCCTGCCTGAACGGCCGAGGAACCCTTGTGAGGGCGGTTCTCCCGTGTCGGCCGAGCGAGGCGACAAGGCCCGTGGGCGCGGGTGCCGATCCACGTGCGCCGGAGGCAGGGAGGAGGTCGCCGTGAGCACCCTCAACGTGCTGATATGCGATGACCACGCAGGCTTCAGAGCCAGTCTGTCGGCATTGCTGACCGGGGGCGACGAGGTTCTCGTCGTCGGTGAGGTCGCAGACGGAGCGCATGCCGTCCGGTCGGCCCTGGCGCTGCAGCCCGACGTCGTACTGATGGACCTCGCCATGCCGGGCATGGGGGGCGTGGAGGCGACCCGTTGCATCGTCGACAGCGCACCCCACATCGGGGTAATCGTGCTGACCATGATCGACGACGACGACGCCGTCTTCGCCGCTATGCGGGCCGGGGCCCGCGGATACCTGCTCAAGGGTGCGAGGCGCGCCGAGATCGTTCGCGCGCTGCGGGCGGTGGCCGACGGCGATGCCGTGTTCGGCGGGGCGATCGCCGGTCGCCTGACGAGGTATTTCGACCCCCCAACCGCTCCATCACCATCCCGCAGCTTCCCTGGCCTGACCCCTCGAGAAGTGGAGGTCCTCACCCTGATGGCCCAGCACCTGGCCAACCCCGCGATAGCTCGCACACTCGGGATCAGCGAGAAGACGGTTCGTAACAACGTCTCCGCCGTTCTCGTCAAGCTGCGCGTCGCCGACAGGGCCCAGGCGATCCTGGCCGCCCACGATGCAGGGATGGGGCCGGGGCAGCCGCCGTCGGCAGGCTGACCTGGGGTTTCGCTCTGCGTAGTTTCCGGTGAGTCAACGGTGAGAGAGTCGAATCCCGACCGAGACGGCCCTGCTCTGCGAGTGTTTCCACAGGTCAGCATTCGAGAGACTCCGTGGAGTCTCGCCGGGGCTCGCGAAGAATTGTTCGCGGGCCGCAGTCTGCATGCCCAGGCGAACCTCTGCGCGATCGGCAGCGTCGTAGACATCGGCCGGCTCGACGGCGCCGACGACGAGCGGGCCGACGTCGTTCGGGGGCATGCCGGGGGCGCCGTGGTAGCGGGCCGCCCACGATCCGTAGATGACGACCCGCTCGGCGCCCGCGAGGTCGAACTCCTGGCCGATCACGGTCGTCGGGCGGGCGACCACGCCAAGGCAGGGGGTGCAAGCATGGTGTGAGCGACGAAGACATCCTGCATGCGTACGCGCATCCGATTCGAGTGTTCGACCTCGACGAAGGATTCACGATGGTCATCGGAGCGAACCGCACGGCCATCAAGTACGAGATCGGTGTCGTCGAAGGCGTCACGGCGGCGGTCATGTCCACGCGATGAGAGCACGCGAGAAGTTCCTGAGGTGATGAAGATGCCACGCACAGTGCAAGAGATCCTTGACCAAGCCGACGAACTCGCTCAGCGGTTCGAGGACGACGGGCCGTCACCGACGGATGAACGCGACCCGGAGGTGTTCGCGGAGCTTCGTCGGGGCGTCCTGTCGCGATCGGCCGCCGAACGTTCGATCAACGACGCCGTCAGACGAGCACGCGCGAGCGGGTACTCCTGGGCGTTCATCGGCTCGCTCCTTGGGACCTCTGGTGAAGCCGCCCGGCAGCGCTACCGCCACAAGCAAGACGCATAGCCGAACGTCCCAAGATCCCGGACGGCCAGCCGGCGCGCGAGCGACCACACCCCGGCGGTGAAGAACGGCGCATAGGTGGCGTCAAACGGCGGATCCAGCCCACCCGCAACGGAGGCACTCTGGCTCGGAAACGTGTCGGCCTACTGCGCCGTCGGGTCTGACCAGCGCCAGGGCTTCAGCGCATCCCGGCAGGTCAGCGCAGCCCGGCGGCGTTGGCCCAGGCGACGGCGTCGGCCCGCGTGCCGACGCCGATCTTGCGGTAGACGCTACGGACTTGGGACTTGACGGTGTTGCGAGAGACCCACAGCTTCGAGGCGATCGCCTCGAGCGTGACGTCCTCCGCAAGGTTGTCCAGCACGATCAGCTCGCGCCGGGTGAGTGACGTGACCGGCGGTTCGATCGGTGGTTCGGCGCCGGGTTCGGTGCAACCGGGCTCAGGGACCAGCGCGAGGTTGCTCATGCGGGCCTCCGCTCGCCCTCGAGCGCGCGGCCGGGCGCGGTCCACGTAGCGCCCTGCGCCGCCAATTCCTTGCGCACCGTGGCCGAACGCTCGACGATCCACCGCTCGACGTCCTCGAACCACTCAAGGGGGAAACGCTGCTGGGGCGGCCGGTACTCGCCGCCCCTTGTGCAGTCAGAACTCCCGGGTGCGACCTCGGGTGCCGCGACATCGAGGTGCGCAGGTTCTGCGATGCGTACCGGCTCTACGACGTCGACAAGTATGGTCATGACCATGGATGCGCCCCCCGGCGGATTCCCAGGCATACGTGCCCAGGCGACGCGATCATACCTCGCACTGGGCGCGCCCTGGGTGGCTCCCCGGCCCCGGTCAACCGCCGGAAAACCGGCGCGGGGCCTGGGCGCGTTCTGGTCAACTGTCATGGCGTCCTAGGCTGGCCCGACGCCGAACCGGCGGGGTGCACGATGACGTGAAACTGGGGTGTCCGTGGCCGTGAGCCAAGTACAGCAACTCAACGAACAGTTGGCAGCCGCGGCTCGGTCGTTCCAGGAAGAGACCGGGACCAGCCTCCTCGACAAGGGCGTCACCATCGCGACCGAGATCGTCGACGGTTGTGACTATGCCGGGGTGTCGATCGTCCACCGCAAGGGTGTCATCGACACCCCGGCAGCCTCCAACCCGACGGTCCAGCGGCTGGACGAGCTGCAGTTCGCCCTGCAGGAGGGGCCCTGCTTCGATGCGATCACCTCGGGAGACACTGTCCGCTCGGCGGACCTGGCCAACGATCCGCGGTGGCCGCGGTGGGGACCCTCGGTGGTGGCCGAGCTGGGCATCGCGAGCATGCTGAGCTTTCAGCTCTTCACCACCCAGGAGACGTTGGGTGCGTTGAACCTGTACTCCCGCCGGCCCGACGCCTTCGACTCCGACGACATCGACTCCGGGCTCCACCTTGCCGCGCACCTGGCGGTGGCGATCGCCGAGTCGAGGACCACCGAACAGCTCACCACCGCGATCGCGAGCCGGACCGTGATCGGCCGGGCGGAAGGAATCCTGATGGAACGCTTCGACCTGCAACCGGCCCAGGCCTTCGCCGTCCTGACGCGCATCTCACAGCACAACAACATCAGGCTCCACCTCGTTGCGGCCGAACTCGTCAAGACCCGCACGCTTCCCGGCACCGAGAAGTAGCGACGAAAGTTGGCCGCGAAGAAGATCGCCGTCGTCGTCGTCAGTGCGGGCCACACCTCGCCCCGCAGACGCGGTCCAGCGCCAACTGCCACGACCGCACCCAGCGCATAGCTGGCTGTAGTACCTGTCAAGAGTGGATTTGGGCGTGGGTGGGTTGCCCGTAGGGGAACGCCCTGCCCGTCCTGCCAGGGGCGCTGGCTGTCTCGACTGAGCCGCTCCCGCGACGCGCTCGCCATCGCATCAGCGGTCGCTCAGCGCCGGCACCGGCGGCTTCGGTGATGACGGTGAGCGATTGGTCGCGGCCGCTCGCCGCGAAGCGTTGCAACAAGTTGCCTCCCGAACAGCGTCGCCAGGGGCTCGCGTGCGCCCACGCCAGTGAGCCGTTTCAATTCGAAAACGATGGGTAAACGATGGGTAAACGATGGGTGACAGTGATCTCGGGCCTCCTTTGAGGAAGACCGGCCGAACGTTCCCGCAGGTCACAGGCGCTACCAAGTGCCTCGAGTGCTATTTGAACCCACAGGAGCCGCGTACAGGGTTCAAGTCCACGTCTTGCCGTGACTCGCGATGTGTTCCTGCAGGTCAAGTGCCATTTGAGACCTCACGCTGGATTCGAACCCACACGAGACTGGTACTGGTTGAGGACCGGGTTCCCGCACCACTTTCGGAGCGTTTCCTCAGGTCAGGTGCCATAAGTGCCCCGAGTGGGATTCGAACCCACACTGGATCGGGTTTGAGCCGAACGCCTCTGCCGATTGGGCTATCGGGGCACGCCCGCCGCAGCAAGCACGGCGCGCCCGCTCAACCTACCGGTTGTGTGGTGCACGAGACGCCGCAGGCACGCCGCGGGAGCACTGCGATCCCCACCCGCACCGTTACTCTGTAGCGGTGACTTCAAAGGACCCGAATACGGACGAGCCGACGGCGGCCGCCCCACTTGACCTTCCCCCGCTTGTTGACAAGCCTGCTGCTACGCCCGGTCGTCCGGCGCGGCGCGCTGTCGTCGCCGAGGACGAGGCCCTCATCCGCATGGATGTCGTCGAGACGCTCCGCGAGGCGGGGTTCGACGTCGTCGGCGAGGCCGGGGATGGCGCTGAGGCCGTGCGCCTCGCGACCGAGCTGAAGCCCGACGTCGTCATCATGGACGTAAAGATGCCCGTCCTGGACGGCATCTCGGCGGCCGAGCAGATCGGCAAGGCGCACCTCGCGCCGGTCGTGCTGCTCACCGCGTTCTCGCAGAAGGAACTGGTCGAGCGGGCCCGCGACGCCGGCGCGATGGCGTACGTCGTCAAGCCGTTCAGCCCCGCGGACCTGCTGCCGGCCGTCGAGATCGCGATCTCGCGCTACACGCAGATCAGCGCGCTCGAGTCGGAGGTCGCCGACCTCGCCGAGCGGTTCGAGACCCGCAAGCGCCTCGACCGTGCGAAGGGCCTGCTCATGACGAAGATGGGCCTGTCCGAGCCGGAGTCTTTCCGCTGGATCCAGAAGACGTCGATGGACCGCCGCCTCACCATGCGTGAGGTCGCGGACGCCGTCATCGAGCAGGTCGGCGGCGCGAGCTGAGCTAGCTCCACCACGGCAACGATGAGGCCCGGGTCCACCCCTGACGCGGGGCGGGCCGGGCCTCGTCGTCGGTCACGGGGGAGCAGCAAGGCACGGCCGCGGCGGTGACCTCGTGTGCGCCGTCGGGCCCGGTGACCGCCATCGCCATGCCGACCGCGGGCTCACCTGCGCTCGCGCGGATCGTGCCGTTGATGCAGCCGGTGACAGGAGGACCCGACGGACCCTGTGTGTGCGGGATGTGTCAGGGCTCGATCGGGTGATTCCGGACACACCGGGGCGGGGTTAAGGTCGACGACAACACGGCGGGTGCATCCCCCGCTACGAGGAGGCTCGATAACGTGCGTCCAGGTGCCCGGCACAAGCCGGCGGGTCCGGAAGACCTCGATGGGCTGGTAGCCCTCTGCCTTGCCGCGCGCGCGGAGTCGACCGTGGGCGCGCAGCTGTGCAGCCCCGACGGGGCGGTCCTGCGTGAGCAGCTCGGCACGCTGCTGGCGACCCCCGGCGGCTGGGTCCTGGTCGGCCTGCTCGACGACGAGATCGCGGGCTTCCTGTTCGGCCGGGTCGTCGGCCCGAGCCCGTTCGTGCAAGAGGTGAGCCTGCACGTCGAGGCGCTCTACGTGGGCGCCGCCGACCGCCGTCGGGGCCTCGGGCACACGCTGCTCGCGGGCGCGCTCGAGCTGGCCGAGGAGACCGGCGCCACGCAGGTGTACGCGGTTCCGCTGCCGGGCGCGCGCGGCATGCAGCGCTTCCTCGCCCGGCTCGGCTTCGCCCCGGCCGCCGCGCACCGGGTGGTCGCGGTCCCGACGCTCCAGCGCCGCCTCGCGGGCGACCCGGTGCGGGCCGGATCCCGGCGACGCGGGACCCGCGGCCTCGAAGACCTCATCGCTCGCCGGCGTCAGGTGCGCACCGAGACCCAGACGGGCCCGGTCGACCTGCGTGGTGTGCAGAGCACCCTCGACCGGGCCGAGGCGAGCGATCAGCCCGCGGATCGGTCGTCGATGAGCAGGCACGTCAGGCGCGCCGTCGCCACCCGTCGCGACTGAGCGTCCTCGATCACGATCTCGTAGGAGGCCGTGGTCCGGCCGAGGTGCACCGCCGTCGCGGTGCCGGTCACGAGCCCGGACCGGGCCGACCGGTGGTGGGTCGCATTCACCTCGATCCCGACGGCGATCCGGCCCTCGCCCCCGTGCGCGTCGGCAGCGAGCGACCCGAGCGTCTCTGCGAGCACGACGGACGCCCCGCCGTGCAGCAGCCCGTGCGGTGTGGTGTTGCCGGCCACGGGCATCGTGCCGACGGCGCGCGTCGCGCTCACCTCGAGCACCTCGATGCCCGTCCGTTCGATCAGCGTGCCGGCGATGAGCGCGCGCAGCGCCTCGGGTGAACTGGTGTCGGTCATGGCAGATAGGTTGGCACCCGTGAGCGAGAACCCATCATCCGCCGCGCGCCCTGTGGCCGCGCCCCCTGCCCGCCTGCTTCTGATCGACGGGCACTCGATGGCCTATCGGGCGTTCTTCGCCCTCCCCGTCGACAAGTTCTCGACCTCGACGGGCCAGCCGACGAACGCCGTCTACGGCTTCACCTCGATGCTCGCGAACCTGCTCCGCGACGAGGCCCCGACGCACGTGGCCGTCGCGTTCGACGCGGGTAAGACGACGTTCCGCACCGAGGTGTACCCGGAGTACAAGGGCACCCGAGACGCGACGCCCGAGCCGTTCAAGGGGCAGGTGCCCCTCATCCGCGAGATCCTCGCGACCCTGCACGTGCCGGTCCTGGAGAAGGTCAACTTCGAGGCCGACGACATCTTGGCCACGCTCGCGGTCCGGGCCCGCGCGCTCGGCATGCAGGTGCTGATCTGCACCGGTGACCGCGACGCGCTCCAGCTGGTCAACGAGGACGTCACGGTCCTGTACCCGGTCAAGGGCGTCTCGGAGCTCACCCGGATGACCCCGGAGGTCGTGTTCAAGAAGTACGCCGTCGTCCCCGAGCGCTACCCGGACATCGCGGCCCTGGTCGGCGAGACCAGCGACAACCTGCCCGGCATCCCGGGGGTCGGGCCCAAGACGGCCGCGAAGTGGATCGACACCTACGGCGGCCTCGAGGGCATCGTCGCGAGCGCGGGACAGGTGCCCGGCAAGGCGGGGGAGTCGCTGCGCGCGAACCTCGAGCAGGTCCAGCTGAACCGGCAGCTCAACCGGTTGCTGGTCGACATCGACCTGCCGATCGGCCCGGAGGACCTCGGGGTGCGCCCGTGGGACCGCGAGGCGATGCACACCGTGTTCGACGCCCTCCAGTTCCGCGTCCTGCGCGAGCGGCTGTTCGCGATGCTGCCGCCCGAGGGCGACGAGGCCGCACCCGCCGCGCGCGCCGAGCTCGCGCTCGCCTCGCGCGAGGAGGGCGCGCTGTCGGCGTGGCTCGCCGAGCGCGTGGGCCGTCGGCTCGGGCTGGACGTGCGGGGCTCCGGGGCGTCGTCGGGCGGGGACGCGTGGGGCATCGCGCTGGCCGACGACGCCGGGACGGCCACCGCGTTCGACCTCACCGACATCACCCCGGCCGACGAGAAGGTGCTTGGCGAGTGGCTCGCCGACGCGTCCGCACCGAAGGTCGTGCACGCGTCGAAGGAGGCGTGGCACGCGCTCACCGGTCGCGGCTTCACCCTGGCCGGGGTCACCTTCGACACCGAGCTCGCCGCGTACCTGTGCCAGCCGGACCGGCGCGGCTACGAGCTCGCCGACCTCGCGACCGGGTATCTGCACCGCGAGCTGGCCGGCAACGACGGGTCCTCGGGCGCGCAGGGCGCGCTCGACCTCGAGCTGGACGGCTCCGACGAGGACCACCGGGCGGCCGTCCGGGCGCAGACTGTCGTCGAGCTGGCCGAGGTGCTGACCGGCGAGCTCGCCGACCGCGGTGCGAGCGATCTGCTGGAGTCCCTCGAGCTGCCGCTGGTCGGGGTGCTCGCGCGGATGGAGCACGCGGGCATCGCGGCCGACGTCGACTACCTCACCGAGCTCGAGAAGCACTTCGACGCCATCGTCACCGGTGCGGCCGCCGACGCGTACGCGGTGATCGAGCGCGAGGTGAACCTCGGCTCGCCGAAGCAGCTGCAAGAGGTTCTGTTCGACCAGCTCGGCATGCCCAAGACCAAGAAGATCAAGACGGGCTGGACGACGGACGCGTCGGCGCTCACCGACCTGTTCGAGAAGACCGGGCACCCGTTCCTCGCGCACCTGCTCGCGCACCGCGACGCGATCCGGCTGCGGCAGACCGTGGAGGGGCTGCTGCGGTCCGTCGCGGACGACGGCCGGATCCACACCAACTTCCAGCAGACCATCGCAGCGACCGGCAGGCTGTCCTCCACGGACCCGAACCTGCAGAACATCCCGATCCGCACCGAGGCCGGCCGACGCATCCGGCGGGCATTCGTGGTCGGCGCCGGCTACGAGACGCTGCTCACCGCGGACTACAGCCAGATCGAGATGCGGATCATGGCGCACCTGTCCGGGGACGCCGGGCTGATCGAGGCGTTCCGCACCGGGGAGGACCTGCACAACTACGTCGCGTCGCGCGTGTTCAGCGTCGGGATCGACGAGGTCACCCCGGCGATGCGCTCGAAGATCAAGGCGATGTCGTACGGCCTGGCCTACGGGCTGTCGTCGTTCGGGCTGTCCAAACAGCTGAGCATCGACGTCGGCGAGGCCGCGAAGCTGATGGAGGACTACTTCTCCCGGTTCGGCGGTGTGCGGGACTATCTCAAGAGCGTCGTCGACGAGGCCCGCCTGACCGGGTACACCGCCACGATCCTCGGCCGGCGGCGCTACCTGCCCGACCTGACCAGCGACAACCGCCAGCGCCGCGACATGGCCGAGCGGATGGCACTGAACGCCCCGATCCAGGGCAGCGCGGCCGACCTGATCAAGGTCGCGATGCTCGGGGTCGACCGCGAGCTCACCTCGCGCGGGCTCCGGTCGCGGCTGCTGCTCCAGGTGCACGACGAGCTCCTGCTCGAGGTCGCCGCCGGCGAGCGCGACGAGCTCGAGGCGCTCGTCCGCGCGGAGATGGGCAAGGCGGCCGAGCTCACCGTGCCGCTCGACGTGTCCGTCGGTGTCGGCCTCAGCTGGCACGAGGCCGGCCACTAACCGCAAACCCCTCGAACGTGTCAGCCCCAGCGCGGTCCCTGGAGCGCGCTGGGGCTGAGACACGTCGGGGTCAGGGGCGGTGGGTCGCGAAGATCGCCGTGCCGGGCAGCCGGGCGCCGCGGACGGGGCCCCAGCCGCCCCAGGTCTGCTGGTTCGCCGCGGGCCACTCGGGCTCGACCACGCGGTCCAGCACCAGCCCGGCCCCGACGACGTCGGCCACGTGGTCACCGAGGGTCCGGTGGTACTCGGCGTACAGGACGACGTCGTCGTCATCGCTCTCGACGTAGGGCCTGCGGTCGAAGTAGGACCGGGTCGCCGTCAGCCCGCGCTCGCCCGGGTCGTCCGGGAACGCCCAGCGGATCGGGTGGGTCACCGAGAACACCCACCGGCCGCCGGGGCGGAGCACCCGGGCCGCCTCGGCGTGCACGCGATCGGCGTCGGGCACGAACGGCAGGGCACCGAACGAGGTGAAGACCACGTCGAACGACGCGTCGGCGAACGGGAGCGCGCGGGCGTCGGCCTGCACCGCGGGCACCACGACCCCGACGGCGGCGTCGAGCTGGCGGCCGGCGGTGAGCATGCCGGCGGACACGTCCGTCGCCACGGCGCGGGCGCCGTTCGCGATCAGCCAGCGGGAACACTGCCCGGCGCCCGCACCGACCTCGAGCACGTCGCGTCCGCGCACGTCGCCGAGCAGGTGCGCGTCCGCCTCCCGCAGGCCCTCCGGGCACCAGCAGAAGTCGGCCGCTCCGAGGAACTCGCCGTGCTCGTCGAGGTACTCGGCGGCGTTCGCATCCCACCAGCCGCGGCCCGCGCGTCCGCCGTCCTGCGGGGGAACGGCACGAAATCCGGCGGAGGCAACATGTGGTGACGACATGCGTGTAGTTTCTCCCAATCGAAAGGTACTGGTCCGTAACACTGGCGTGACCTTGCCGGTCTACGGTCGGCACACTGCGGTCCGGCACATGGTGTCCGGACCCACGTCTCAAGGGGTGAACGCGTGAGAAGTTCGATCAAGCTGGCCACCGCCGGCCTCGCAATGGCGCTGGCCTTGACCGCCTGTGCGGCGAGCGACCGGGGGAGCGGAACCTCCACCGACAAGGCCGCCAGCAAGGGGCGCACCACCTTCATCTTTGCCGCGTCGGCAGACCCGGCGTCGCTCGACCCCGCCTTCGCCAATGACGGTGAATCGTTCCGGGTCGCACGGCAGATGTTCGAGGGCCTCGTCGGCACGAAGCCCGGCACGGCCGACCCGGCCCCGCTGCTCGCGGAGTCCTGGGACGTCAGCGCCGACGGCCTGAAGTACACGTTCCACCTGAAGAAGAAGGTCAACTTCCAGGACGGCACGCCGTTCAACGCGGCGGCGGTCTGCTTCAACACCGAGCGGTGGAACAACTTCACCGGGGTGCTGCAGTCGGAGAGCCTGTCGTACTACTGGGTGCACGTGAACGGCGGCTTCGCGAAGAGCACGAACAAGGCGCTGAACGGCACCGGCAAGTACAAGGGCTGCGAGGCGACCGACGACTCGACCGCCGTGATCACGATGAAGAGCCCGCTGCCCGAGTTCATCTCGGCGCTCTCGCTCCCGTCGTTCGCGATGCAGTCGCCCACCGCGCTCAAGAAGTACGAGGCGGACAAGGTGACCGGCCAGGAGGCCGCCCCCGTCCTGCCGAAGTACGCCACCGAGCACCCCACGGGCACCGGGCCGTACAAGTTCGAGTCGTGGACGCGTGACCAGCAGATCGTGCTGACCCGCAACGAGAACTACTGGGGTGACAAGGGGCAGATCAAGCGGATCGTGTTCCCGGTCATCGCGGACCCGAACGCCCGCCGTCAGGCGCTGCAGGCCGGCGACATCGACGGCTACGACCTCGTCGGGCCGGCGGACGTGAAGTCCCTCAAGGACGCCAACTTCCAGATCATCAACCGTGAGCCGTTCAACATCCTGTACCTCGGCATCAACCAGGCGAACCCGGACCTGAAGGACCTCAGGGTGCGGCAGGCGATCGCGTACGCGATCAACAAGAAGGCGCTCGTCGAGCAGACGCTGCCCGCGGGCACCGAGATCGCGAAGGAGTTCGTGCCGCCGTCGGTCGAGGGCTACACGAAGGATGTCGCGACGTACGACTACAACCCGACGAAGGCCAAGGCATTGCTGGCCGCGGCCGGCAAGTCGAAGCTCACGATCGACTTCAACTACCCGACGAACGTCTCGCGGCCGTACATGCCGACCCCGGAGCAGGTCTTCCAGTCCATCAGCGCGGACCTGAAGGAGGTCGGGATCACGGTCAAGCCGGTCCCCGAGCCCTGGAGCCCGGAGTACCTGGACCGGATGCAGGGCACGAGCAAGCACGGCATCCACCTGCTCGGCTGGACCGGCGACTACAACGACGCCTACAACTTCATCGGCACGTTCTTCGGGGCGAAGGCCAACGAGTGGGGCTTCGACAACCCCCAGCTGTTCAAGGACCTCGCCGACGCGCGCTACCAGCCCAGCAAGGAAGCCCAGACGGCCGCGTACGAGAAGGCCAACAAGGCGATCATGGACTTCCTCCCGGGCGTTCCGTTGGCGCACCCGGTGCCGTCGCTCGCGTTCAAGCCGGACATCAAGAACTACCCGGCGTCGCCGGTCCAGGACGAGGTCTTCAACGTCATCACGATCGACGGCTGACGGGTAAGTAGAGCTCAATGGTCAGAGTCGTCCTGCAGCGCCTCGCGCTGCTGATCCCGACCCTGTTCGGCTTGTCGATCCTGCTCTTCCTCTGGGTGCGCGCTCTCCCCGGGGGGCCGGCAACGGCCCTCCTGGGGGAGCGTGCGACCCCGGCGGCGGTCGCACGGATCAACGCGCTGTACGGGTTCGACAAGCCCCTCATCCAGCAGTACCTGGCCTGGATCGGTCAGTTGCTGAAGGGCAACTTCGGTGCGTCCACACGCACCGGCGTCCCCGTGCTCGAGGAGTTCATTCAACGGTTCCCGGCCACGATCGAGCTCACCATCGTGGCGCTGCTCATCGCGGTGGGCATCGGCATCCCGCTCGGCTACGTCGCCGCGCGGCACCACGGCGGGCTGATCGACCAGGGAACCGTCGTCGCCTCGCTCGTCGGCATCACGATCCCGGTGTTCTTCCTCGCGTTCCTGCTCAAGTTCGTGTTCGCGGTCCAGCTCGGCTGGTTCCCGTCCTCGGGCCGGCAGGACCCCGGGATGATCGCGACCCACCCGACCGGGTTCTACGTGCTCGACGGGTTGCTCACCCGGGAGTGGGACGCGTCCTGGGACGCGCTGCTGCACCTGGTGCTGCCCGCGATCGCGCTCGGCTCGATCCCGCTGGCGATCATCGCGCGGATCACCCGCGCCTCGGTGATCGAGGTGCAGAACGCCGACTACGTGCGCACCGCGCGCGCAAAGGGGCTCAAACCGCCCCGGCTGCGTCGGCGGGTGGTGCTCCGCAACGCGATGCTGCCGGTCGCCACGACGATCGGCCTGCAGGTCGGGCTGCTGCTCTCAGGCGCGGTGCTGACCGAGACCGTGTTCGCGTTCAACGGCATCGGTAGCTTCCTGGCCAATGCTGTGTTCAACCTCGACTACGCGGTGCTGCAGGGCTTCGTCCTGTTCATCGCGGTCGTCTACGCGCTGGTGAACCTTGCGGTGGACGTCTCCTACGGCCTCATCGACCCAAGGTTGCGTGTGCGATGACCGGCGACCCGAACGCCCAGAGCAGTCTGACCGACCCCGTGCTGCACGTGGCGAACAAGGCGGAGGACGACGCCGGCGCCGGCCTGTGGACCGTCGCGTTCCGGCGGCTGCGCCGCAACCCCGGCGCCATCGTCGGGGCGATCATCGTGCTGGTCTTCGTGCTGGTCGCCGTCCTCGCGCCGCTGCTCGCGCCGTATGCCGCGGACGCGCTGCCGGGCCGCACCCTGATCCGCCCGACCTTCATCCCCGGTCCGTCCGACACCTACCGGCTCGGCCTGGACCGCTACGGCGGCGACCTGCTGAGCAAGCTCATCTGGGGGGCCCGGGCGTCCCTGCTGATCGGCGTGCTGTCGACGGTGATCGGGCTGTCCGGCGGGCTGCTTCTCGGCCTCGTCGCGGGCGCGTTCGGCGGCAAGACGGACGTCGTGGCGATGCGGTTCGTCGACCTCATGCTCTCGGTGCCGTCCCTGCTGCTCGCGGTGTCCATCGCGGCCGTCATCGGGCAGTCGCCGAGCGCGGTGGTGATCGCGATCGGCGTCGTGCAGGTGCCGATCTTCGCGCGCCTGCTGCGCGGGTCGATGCTGGCGCAACGCGGCCAGGACTACGTGCTCGCCGCGAGCTCGCTCGGCCTGAGCCGGCGCACCGTGGTGCTGGGGCACGTGCTGCCCAACAGCATCAACCCCGTCATCGTGCAGGCCACCTTGATGCTCGCGACCGCGGTGATCGAGTCGGCCGCGCTGTCCTTCCTGGGCCTGGGCGGCGGCTCGCCGACCACGGCCGAGTGGGGCCGCATGCTCACCGCGGCGCAGAACGAGCTCGAGGTGGCCCCGCGGCTCGCCATGTGGCCCGGCGTCTGCATCGCGGTGACCGCGCTCGGCTTCACCCTGTTCGGTGAGTCCCTGCGCGAGGCGCTCGACCCAAAGACGAGGAAGCGATGAGCGACATGGACCGGACCCCTCTGCTCTCCCTGCGCGACGTCGAGGTGACGTTCACGACCTCGGCCGGGCCGCTCGCCGCGACCCACGGGGTGAGCTTCGACGTGTACCCGGGGGAGACCGTCGCGATCGTGGGCGAGTCCGGCTCGGGCAAGTCGACGACCGCGGCGGCCGTGATCGGGCTGCTCGCCCAGAACGGCCGGGTCACCGCCGGGCAGATCCTGTTCGACGGCGAGGACCTCGCGTCCCGCCCGCCGTCGGCAACGGCCCGGCTGCGCGGCACCGAGATCGGCATGGTGCCGCAGGACCCGATGTCGAACCTCAACCCGGTGATGCGGGTCGGCGCGCAGATCGTCGAGGCGCTCGAGGACAACGGGGTCGCGCGGGGCAAGGCGGCTCGTCGTCGGGCGGTCGAGCTGCTCGAGGAGGCGGGCCTGCCCGACGCCGAGCAGCGCGCCAACCAGTACCCGCACGAGTTCTCCGGCGGGATGCGCCAACGGGCGCTGATCGCGATGGGCCTGTCCTGCCGGCCGCGGCTGCTGATCGCCGACGAGCCGACGTCGGCGCTCGACGTGACCGTCCAGCGCACCATCCTGGACCGGCTGGACGTGCTCACGGCCGAGCTGGGCACGGCGGTGCTGCTCATCACCCACGACCTCGGGCTCGCCGCCGAGCGCGCGAGCCGCATCGTGGTGATGTACCGCGGTGAGGTGGTCGAGACCGGTCCGGCGCTCGAGCTGCTGCGCGACCCGCAGCACGAGTACACCAAGCGGCTGCTCGCCGCGGCGCCCTCGCTCGCGTCGCGCCGCATCCAGATGGCGAAGAAGGCCGGCCTGGAGGACGTGGTGGCGCGCGACCTGCTCGCCGTGTCGCACGGTCAGGGAGTCGGGTCCGCGGATCGCCGGGCGTCCGACCGGGAGGATACAGCGGACAACATCATCGAGGTCAAGGGCGTCACCAAGGTCTTCCAGCTGCGCGGGCGGGGGCTGCTGTCCCGCAACACCCCGTTCACGGCCGTGGACGACGTGAGCTTCGTGATCCCGCGCGGGCAGACCGTCGCCGTCGTGGGGGAGTCCGGCTCGGGCAAGTCGACCGTCGCGCGGATGATGCTCGACCTGACCCCGCCGACGTCGGGCACGATCACGTTCAACGGCGAGGCCGTGGGCGGCGCGAACCGGGCGGCGGAGGTGAAGTTCCGGCGTCAGGTGCAGCCGATCTTCCAGGACCCGTACGCGTCGCTCGACCCGCTGTACACGGTGTACCGGACCATCGAGGAGCCGCTGAAGGCGCACGGCTTCGGCGACCAGGTGGCCCGGCGCAAGCGCGTGCACGAGCTGCTCGACGACGTCGCGCTGTCCACCACCCTGCTTCGCCGCTACCCCGCGGAGCTCTCCGGCGGTCAGCGCCAGCGCGTCGCGATCGCCCGCGCGCTGGCGCTGAACCCTGACCTGGTGGTGTGCGACGAGGCGGTGTCCGCGCTCGACGTGATCGTGCAGTCGCAGATCCTGCACCTGCTGGCAGACCTGCAGACCCGGCTCGGGCTGAGCTACCTGTTCATCAGCCACGACCTCGCCGTCGTGCGGCAGATTGCGGACCAGGTGTGCGTGATGGAGAACGGGAAGCTCGTCGAGCAGGGCACCGCGGACGAGGTCTTCGACAACCCCCGGCAGTCGTACACCCAAATGCTGCTCGAGGCGATCCCCGGCGCGGGGCTCGAGCTCGGGCTGGTGGGCTGACCGGGCGGGTTCGCAGCGGGCATTCGGTCCTAAGAAACGGGCATAGCGCTGCGGCTACGCTTGCTGCGCCGGTGCGGCGCTGCCCCGGAAATCCTTGGTGCCGAAAACGATTGAAGGAGTGCGCATGCGCGTCGGACTGCTTACTGGTGGGGGTGACGTCCCCGGTCTGAACGCAGCGATCCGCGCCGTCGTCAAGCGTGGCGAGGGCGAGCACGGCCACACGATCGTCGGGTTCCGCAACGGGTGGAAGGGCGTGGTCGACGGCGACGTCACGCCGGTCTCGCGCGCGCAGATCCGCAACGTGCTGCCGGTCGGCGGCACGATGCTCGGGACCGCGCGGTACCACCCGCGCGCGGAGGACGGTGGCATCGAGGCGGTGCTGGCGACCCTCGAGCAGGAGCGCATCGACGCCCTGATCTGCATCGGCGGCGACGGCACCCTGCACGCCGCGAGCAAGGTGGCCGAGGCGGGCGTGAAGATCGTCGCGATCCCCAAGACGATCGACAACGACGTGTACGGCACCGACCAGTCGATCGGCTTCGACACCGCCGTGTGGATCGCCACCGAGGCGATCGACCGGCTGCACACCACGGCGGAGAGCCACAACCGCGTCATGGTCGTCGAGGTCATGGGCCACCACGCGGGCTGGATCGCGGTGACGTCGGCGATCGCCGGCGGGGCCGAGGTCGTGCTCACCCCGGAGGAGCCGTTCGACATCGAGAAGATCGTCAAGTACCTCAAGCACCGCCACCGCTCGCACGCGAGCTTCTCGATCGTGGTCGTCGCGGAGGGCGCGGTGCCGCTGAAGGGCTCGGCGATGGACTACGAGGTTCCGGTCGGGAAGTTCGGCGAGATCGTGGCCGGCGCGATCGGCGAACGGGTCAAGAACGAGATCGAGGCGCGCACCGGGTTCGACGCGCGCCTGACCGTGCTCGGGCACGTCCAGCGCGGCGGCACACCCACGCCGACCGACCGGATCCTCGGCTCGCGCTTCGGCGTCGCGGCCATCGACGCGGTCACCCACGGCGAGTCCGACGTGATGACGGCCCTGCGCGGCGAGGACATCGTGCTCGTCCCGCTGCCCGACATCGCCGGCAAGATCAAGGTCGTCCCGGCCGATCTGCTCGACGTCGCCAGGGCCCTCGCCTGAGCGCTCACGAGGGGCTGCTTTGACCCCCGGCACGCCACCCCGATAAGATTCACGCTGGTGTCGCACGTCTGCGTAACGTTCGCACACCGCAAATCACGCAGCACGATCCCTATCCGCACTAGACCCTGTCCGCATCGGAGCACACTACTCAATGACCATCTCTACCTCGGCGAAGT
Organism: Pengzhenrongella sp.; assembly: GCF_036565025.1. NCBI lineage: Bacteria > Bacillati > Actinomycetota > Actinomycetes > Micrococcales > Pengzhenrongella > Pengzhenrongella sp. The sequence continues at coordinate 3,720 of NZ_DATCNW010000219.1, read as the reverse complement.
CCGCCGTCCCGCAGGTCGCCATCAACGACATCGGCTCGGCTGAGGACTTCCTCGCCGCTGTCGACGCCACCATCAAGTACTTCAACGATGGCGACATCGTCGAGGGAACCATCGTCAAGGTCGACCGCGACGAAGTTCTTCTCGACATCGGGTACAAGACCGAAGGCGTCATCCCGTCCCGCGAGCTGTCCATCAAGCACGATGTGGACCCCGGCGACGTCGTGAAGGTGGGTGACGTTGTCGAGGCTCTGGTCCTCCAGAAGGAGGACAAGGAGGGTCGGCTGATCCTGTCCAAGAAGCGCGCACAGTACGAACGCGCCTGGGGCACGATCGAGAAGATCAAGGAAGAGGACGGCGTCGTCACGGGTACCGTCATCGAGGTCGTCAAGGGTGGACTCATCCTCGACATCGGCCTCCGCGGCTTCCTGCCGGCCTCCCTCGTGGAGATGCGTCGCGTCCGCGACCTCCAGCCGTACGTCGGCAAGGAGATCGAGGCCAAGATCATCGAGCTCGACAAGAACCGCAACAACGTGGTCCTGTCGCGCCGTGCCTGGCTCGAGCAGACGCAGTCCGAGGTTCGCTCGACCTTCCTGCAGACGCTGCAGAAGGGCCAGGTCCGCCCCGGAGTCGTGTCCTCCATCGTCAACTTCGGTGCGTTCGTCGACCTCGGTGGCGTGGACGGACTCGTGCACGTTTCGGAGCTGTCCTGGAAGCACATCGACCACCCGTCCGAGGTTGTCGAGGTCGGCCAGGAGGTCACCGTCGAGGTTCTCGACGTCGACTTCGACCGCGAGCGGGTTTCCCTGTCGCTCAAGGCGACGCAGGAAGACCCGTGGCAGGCATTCGCCCGCACGCACGCCATCGGTCAGGTCGTGCCCGGTAAGGTCACCAAGCTCGTCCCGTTCGGCGCGTTCGTTCGCGTCGAGGACGGCATCGAGGGCCTCGTGCACATCTCCGAGCTGGCCGTGCGCCACGTCGAGGTCCCGGAGCAGGTCGTCCAGGTCGGCGACGACGTCTTCGTCAAGGTCATCGACATCGACCTCGAGCGTCGCCGCATCTCGCTGTCGCTGAAGCAGGCCAACGAGGGCATCGACGCCAACAGCGAGGACTTCGACCCCGCGCTGTACGGCATGTCGGCGGAGTACGACGAGGCCGGGAACTACAAGTACCCGGACGGCTTCGACTCCGAGACGAACGAGTGGCTCGAAGGCTTCGACGCACAGCGCGAGGTCTGGGAGGCGCAGTACGCCAAGGCGCACGAGCGCTGGGAAGCGCACCGCAAGCAGGTGCTCGAGGCCGCCAAGGCGGACCTCGACGCTGCGAACGGCGTCGGGGCCCCGACGGCCTCGAGCTCCAGCAGCTCGAGCTCGTCCAGCTCCTCCAGCTCCAGCTCGAACAGCGGCTCCAGCAGCGCGTCCAGCTACTCCTCGGCCGCTCCGGCCGACGAGGCAGCCGGCACGCTCGCCTCGGACGAGGCGCTTGCCGCACTGCGCGAGAAGCTCACGGGTAACTGAGCTCAGCCCCATCGAGCACAGCACCACCGCATGACCGGCGGGCCGGTCACCTTCGGGTGACCGGCCCGCTTTTCTTGTCCCGGCGCGCGGATCCGGCAGGATTTGGCGGCGGGCTGGTGTTGCGCGGATCCAAACCTCCGAGTTGGGCGAATGTTCTGCGCGGCGCCGGCGCCCACGGTCGAATCCGGTGCTGGGGGTTTGGCTGGACCCTCTGTGCAGCCCTCAGTGCAGCGAAAGTGCACCAAAACGGCTCATTCACTGCACTTTGGATGCACTGAGCGATGCTGAGCCCGCCCCCACGGGATTGGATGGCCCATCCCGGCGGCTAGCTCGCCGGTCACCGCGAGCCGGTCGGCCTCGGGCAAGGGTTCGCGACGCGCGCACCTCCGGGGCGAAACCCGGGTCGTGCAGCGGGCGGGTTAGGGTTGCCTACGTGACTCAGCCCGTGAAGATTTCTGTCAGCCCGCCGGACCGGCCCGCGGGGCCCGCACGACGCAAGGTGATGCACCCGCTCGTGGTGCGCCGGCTCACCGTGGCCGCCGTCGCGCAGGTCACGCCGGCGATCGTGCGCGTGACCCTCGTCGGCGCCGACCTCGCCGGCTTCGAGTCGACCGGGCCGTCGGACCACGTCAAGGCCTTCTTCCCGGACCCGGCCACGGGCCGGCTCGCCGCCCCCACGCTCACCGCCGACGGGCTCCAGCCGCCCACCGAGGGCACCGCGTACAAGCGCGACTACACGCCCCGGGCGTTCCGGGCGACCGGCGAGAGCGGCGGACCCGAGCTCGACCTCGACCTCGTCCTGCACGACGACGGCGGCCCCGCCTCGACCTGGGCGTCCCGCGCCGCGGTCGGTGACGAGCTCGTCGTCGCGGGCCCGCGTGGCTCGAAGCTGGTCCCGGAGGGGTTCGACTCCTACCTGCTCGCTTGCGACGAGACCGCGCTGCCGGCGGTGTCCCGCTGGTTGCAGCTGCTGCCCGAGGGCACGCCGGTGCGCGTCCTCGCGGAGATATCCTCGCCCGACGACGAGGCGTACCTGCCGACCCTTCCCCGGGGCACCGAGGTGCGCTGGCTCCGGCGCGACGGGCTGCCCGGGACGTCCCGCGTGCTCGAGGCCGCGGTCCGCGCGTGCGGGCCGATCGGCCCGGGCACCTATGTCTGGGCCGCGGGGGAGGCGGGCTCGCTCGTCGGGGTGCGCCGCTACCTGCGTCGTGAGCTCGGCCTGCCCAAGCACCAGGTCGAGGTCGAGGGGTACTGGCGGCGTGGCACGACCAACTTCGACCACCACGCCCCGGTGGACCCGACCGACGCCGACTGAGGACGGGCGTCGCGCGGTCTGATCTGAGACGTCGGTCCAGCGAGCACGCGGGGTTTTCCGGATGCGTTGATGAAACGGGTCCTGGAGGTCCGTCGCACCCGAAGTGGGTGCCGGATTCTCGCCGGAACCTGCTCAGTGCATCGCTCGGTGCAGCCGATGTGCGCCAGGGGTGCACTTTCGATGCACCGGAGGATGCACTGAGACCGCCGGAGATCGATTCGCGGGCACGCGCGCGAAACCGGCCCCGGTCAGCCGCCGAGTGCGCCGTTTCCAGTCGACTTCGTCGATCGAAATCCACGAACTCGCGTACGAACCGGCGAACTGGAGCTCGGCACGGGCCGGTGACGCGCACCGCGGACGGCGTCGGACGTCCACGCGTCGAAGCCAGCTCGGGCGGCGCCGCACTGACGGATCCATGTGCGCGATCGGCACAGCGTGGTCCAGGATGGGGCGATGCAACGCATCGGACTGACCGGCGGGATCGCCGCAGGGAAATCGGTCGTGTCGAGCCGCCTGGCGGAGCTCGGCGCGGTCGTCATCGACCATGACCAGCTCGCCCGCGAGGCGGTGCAGCCGGGCTCCGTCGGCCTGGACGAGGTCGTCGAGGCGTTCGGGGACGGCGTGCTCGCCCCGGACGGGTCGCTCGACCGGGCCGCGCTGGGCCGCGTGGTCTTCCCGGACCCCGACGCGCTGGCGCGGCTCAACGGCATCATCCATCCGATCGTGCGCCGGCTCGCCGCCGAGCGGGAGGCCGCCGCGGCGGCGGCGCGGGCGGGCGCCGTCGTCGTGCACGACATCCCGCTGCTCGTCGAGACGGGGCAGGCGGAGGCGTTCCACATGCTCGTCGTCGTGCACACCCCGGCCGAGCTGCGGGTGCGCCGGCTCGTGGAC
>NZ_DATCNW010000218.1:0-8434 GCF_036565025.1 Pengzhenrongella sp. | reverse complement strand
GACCTCGGTCGACAACGGGATCCTGCTCTGCAATTTCCATCACCACGAGGTGCACCGACTCGACCTCAGCATCACCAGGAAACCCGCTCCACGGCCCGACCGGAACGGAGTCCCGCGACCCCGCGGGACGCTCGCCACGGTCGACTACACGTTCACCGACCCCACCGGGCACGTCATCGGGCAAAGACCCGGCGCACCACCGGGAGCGGCGTCGCCTCCGGGGGCGGCATCGCCTCCGGGAGCGACATCGCCTCCAGGGGCATCGCCTCCGGGAGCACCGCCGGACGACCTCGATTTCACGCGGAAGACCGATCCGCACACCGGAATGACCGTCCCCGCATTCATGCTCGAATGAGCGCCGGCCCGCTGGAACTCGGTTGGACACCAAGGAAAACGCGAAGGAAGACGCGAGTGGAGACGGGCAGGAAGACGCTGACCATCGCGGTCCGAAACGCGGTGCGCAACACCGGGCTGCGGTCAGATCACGAGCACCGATAGGTGCCCGTCGCCGTACCCCTTGATCGTGACCTTGAGGTCGACGCGCCTGATGTGGGCGAAGATCCATTTCGCGATGTCATTCGGCAGGGCCTCCCCGGGCGCGTAGCAACGGTCGAGCGAGAGGTGCCGTGCGCCGCCGGTGTTGAAGAACGAAATCGCGATGCTGAAGATCTCGCTGGCGTTCTCGAGAAGCGAGTTGGGAAGGTCGCGTTCCTCGATCGCGATGTCCGCGCCGACCGGCGGCGTGAGACCGATCGCCGCACCCGCGCGGGCCGCGAGCGGGAAGTCGAACAGCATCAACGCCGAGAGCTTGAGGAATCGGTCGACGTAGACCCCGACTAGGGCGCCGCCGCCGGTGCCGGGATCGACCATGGGCCCACCGGTCGCGACCGTGACCTCACGCCCAAGGGTGCCCTGGAGCACGTCACGCACGACCATCACCCCAGGCAGCGGCGTCTCGTGCAGGTCCGTGCTCATGCGAGCACCGGCTCGATGGCGTCGCGGAAGGAGTCCGCGGTGAACGGCTTGGCGATGAGGAACAACGCACCGGCCGACTCCGCCTGCTGGCGCATCTCGGCGGAGCTTTCGGACGTGATGAAGGCGAACGGCACATCGTCCCCGTTCGCTCGAAGTGCACGCAGCAGATCGATGCCGTTCATGCTCGGCATGTTCCAGTCGGACAGCACCAGGTCCGGTCGTTCTTGCGTGACGATGTCGAGCGCGAGGTCGCCGTCGGACGCCTCGGTGATGTCCCAGTCATACCCTGCCTGCCGCAGCGTGCGGATGATGATCTGCCGCATCACCCGGCTGTCATCGGCGATGACTACTCGCAGCATCGCACTCCCCCTCAATCCTTTGCCTCAATTGTGAATGGCAGCGCGGCATTCCGCCTGACGAGGAGTTCATCAGATCATCCACACCGAGACGACGATCGGACGCTCGCGCCACGCGAGCGTCACCTCGTCGAGCTGCACGGCACCATCTCCGGACGGTGCCTCCCTGCTCACCTGGGGCATCGTGAGCCGCCCCTGTACCGGCAGCAGGGCCTTGAGGTTCCCGCCGACGACGTTGGCGATCTCGCCGAACGCGTCGACCAGGTCGGCCTCGACGACCACCTCGTCCGAGTCCATCCCGAGCAGGATGCGAGCCAGGTCGTCCGCGGTACCGGCGTCGACCGTCAGCCGCACCCGGTTGGAGATGCCGGCGTGCATGTCCACCCAGGCGTGCAGGGGATCGTCCATCACGATCGGTGCGCCGACCACCCAGCGAGTGAGGAGTCCCGGCTCGTCGTCGACCATCGCGTCGAAGATCTCGGCAGTGATCGCCATGATCTGTTCTCCGCTGACGATGGCGAGCGCGCCACTCATGCGGTCACCTCAAGCGGGATCAGCCCGAGCAGTGCCAACTTGTCACCGATGGCGTCCGGCGTGAAGGGCTTGATCATGTACTCGTGCGCGCCCGCCGCAAGCGCGCGCACGATTTGACCGTGCTCCGCCTCGGTCGTGACCATCATCAACGTCAGGCCGCGCCAGTCATGCCGAGCGCGCACCGCGGTGACGAACTCGAGCCCATCCATGTCGGGCATGTTCCAGTCGATGGTCGCGATGTCGAAGACCTCGCCTGCCTCCAGGATCTCGATGGCCTCGCGGCCGTCGCCCGCCTCCATGGTCTCGTACCCGAGGTTGACGAAGATTCGCGAAATAATGCGACGCATCGTCCGGGAGTCGTCGATCACTAGTGCTCTCATGCTGCCCTCCGGGCGTTGTGTCGATAGATGGAGCTGCGGCCGACGGTGACGCGTTCCCAGCCGTTGTCGATGCCCACAGTCGTCTCCGCCCCGCCGAGCAGCAGGAAGCCACCCGGCCGGACGACCGACTGAAGACGACGCAGCAGGTCGCGCTTCGTCGAGAGGTCGAAGTAGATGAGCACGTTGCGCAGGAAGATGACGTCGAACGGACCAGTAGCGGGCGGTGCGTGCAACAGGTTGTGCCGGGCGAAGGTCACCGTCTTGCGCAGCCGTTGGCTCACCTCCCACTCGATTCCCACCCGGGTGAAGTGCTCGACGAGCTTCGCGGCTGGCAACCCCCGGTTGACCTCGAGCTGGCTGTACAGGCCGGCGCGGCCGCGCTCGAGCACCTTTTCCGACAGGTCCGTCGCGGTGATCTGGAACGCCAGGTCCGGGATGTCGTCGTGCAACGCCATCGCGATGCTGTACGCCTCCTGACCGGTGGAGCACGCCGCCGACCACACCCGCAGGGACCGCAGGTCGGGGCGGTCGCGGCCCAGCTCGGGAACGATGTGCTGGGTCAGGATCTCGAACGGTGTGGCGTCCCGGAACCACGAGGTCTCGTTGGTCGTCAACGCCTCCACGACCCGCTCGTAGTCGACCGTTCGCGGCACCTTGCGCAGCGCGCGGACGTACTCATCGACCCCCCCGAGGCCCGCCTGACGGGCGAGCGGCATCAGCCGGCTCTCCACCAGGTACTCCTTGCCGGGTTCGAGGCGGATCGCGCTGCGCTGGTGCACCAGCTCGGCGACGAAGGTGAACGATTCGGCCGCGAGGGTCATCGCGTGCCTCCCGTGGTGTCGAGGGCGGACTCGCGCAGTGAGCCGACGAGCGCGGCTCCGATCTGCTCGAGAGGAAGAACTCGGTGGGCCAGGCCCGCCGTCGCGACGGCACCGGGCATGCCCCAGACGACGCTCGAGGCCTCGTCCTGGACCAGCACCGAGCCGCCCGCGGCGACGATGTCCTCGCAGCCGTTGCGGCCGTCGGACCCCATGCCGGTCAGCACGACGGCGAGCAGGTCGCCGCCGAACACCCTGACCGCCGAGCGGAACATGACATCGACCGAAGGCCGGCAGAAGTTGACCGGCGGGCCCTGGCTGAGGGACGTGCGGCCACCGCGCGGCGATCCGCGCAGCTCGAGGTGGTGGTCGCCCGGCGCGATGTACACGTAACCCGGTTCGAGCTCCTCGTCCCCGACGGACTCGATCACCGTGCTCGCACCGACGCGGTCGAGCCGGGCTGCGAGCTGCTGCGTGAACACGGGGGGCATGTGCTGCACGATGACGACCGGGACCGGCAGCGGCGTGCTGATCGCGCTCAGCACGCGGGACAGCGCCACCGGTCCCCCGGTGGACGAGCCGATCAGCACGGCCCGCACGGGTCGCGGGGGACCCGACGGCGCGGACGCGAGCAGGATCAGGCGCGAGGACGGTGCGCCGCTGCGCTGCGGGCTTGCCAGGTGCGGGTCGGTGTGGTGCGGGTCGGCGAACTGCGGCGTGCTGCGCGGGGCGTCCGGCCTGGCGGTCGCCGACGTCCCCCACCCGGTCCGGGCGGGCGGAGGTGTGATCGGCCGGGTGGCGGGGCTCGGGACGGCAAGGCTGCGGGGCGACGTCGCGCCTGAGGCCGGTCGCGGTACGAGCGCCTTGATCAGCGGGACGAGCTGTTCGGCCACGCGCAGCAGGGACTCGGCGACGCTACCGACGTTCGCAGGTTTGGTCACGTAGTCGGTGGCACCGGCGGCGAGCGCGTCGAACGTCGCCGACGCGCCGCGCTCGGTCACCGTGGAGAACATCACGATCGGGTAGGTGTCGCCGCGCCGGCGCAGGGCGCGGACGGCCTCGATCCCGTTCATGACGGGCATCTCGACGTCCATCGTCACGAGGTCGGGCGCGAGCTGCTCGATCTTCGCGAGCGCGATCTGGCCGTTGGCTGCGGTGCCCACCACCACGATCTCGGGGTCCCCCGCGAGGGCGTCGGCGACGAGCCGGCGCACGACGACCGAGTCGTCGACCACAACCACCCGAATGGGAGACACATGCGCTCCATCGCTCAAGGACGCCGGCCATACCGGGTCACATGCCTCATCGGCCGCGATCCGAATCTTTTGAGAAACTCCCTCCGCCAAGAGCAGAGAAACCGCCCCCCGAACGGCTCTCGGGGGGCGGTTGGCTCCGCTCTGCGGAGGTCGTGCTCGCAGGGTCAGTAGGTGAACGCGGCGACGCGGCCTCGGAGCTCGGCGGACATGCCCGCGAGGTGCGCGACGGACTCGCCCATCCGGGCCAGGACGTCGCTCGAGCTCGCGGCCGACGACGCGACCCCCGTGATGTTGGCCGCGATCTGCCCCGAACCACTCGCCGCCTCATCGACGGACCGGGACATCTCATTCGTCGTCGCCGTCTGCTGCTCCACCGCACTGGCGATCGTCAGCTGATAGTCATTGATCAACGCAATGATCGCGCTGATCTCACCGATCGCCGACACCGCACCCGTCGTGTCCACCTGAATCGCCTCGACCCGCCGCGCGATGTCCTCCGTCGCCCGCGCCGTCTCCGACGCCAGCTCCTTGACCTCACCCGCCACGACCGCGAAACCCTTCCCCGCCTCCCCCGCACGAGCCGCCTCGATCGTCGCGTTCAACGCCAACAAGTTCGTCTGCTCCGCGATCGACGTGATCGCCTTCACGACCGCCCCGATCTCCGCGGACGACACCCCCAGCTTCGTGACGATCTCGGTCGTCGAGGCCGCCACCCCCGTCGCCCGACTCGCGACCTTCGCGGCCTCGTTCGCGTTCTGCGCAATCTCCCGGATCGACGCCCCCATCTCCTCGGCACCGGCCGCGACCGTCTGCACGTTCCGCGACACCTCCTCCGCAGCAGCCGCCACCACCCCCGCCTGCGCGGACGTCTCCCCCGCACCGGCAACCACCGTGGAGTTCGACACCGACAGATCGTGCACCGCTTCGGCGACCGTCTGGGCGGTCTGCGTCACCCCTGCGAGGGTCGCGCGCAGGGCGCTCTGCGCCTTGGACAGTGCGATGGCCATCTGGCCGATCTCGTCCCGGCTGTGCACCGCGGCCGGCACCGTCAGGTCGCCCGCCGCCATCGCCTCGAGCGAGATCTTCACCCGATCGAGGGCGCGCCGGATGGACTGCGCCATCACGAAACCACTCGCGACCACCACCACCAGGGCGATGCCGAGTGAGATGGCGAGAATGCGCGACGCGGCGGCCGCCTCGGCCTTCGCCTGGCTCGCAATCCCGGTTGCCTGGGCACTCACCGCGACCTCGACCGCCTCGAGGGCGTCGAGGTAGGTGTCCTTGAGCGGATCGGTCACCTTCGTGAGGACCCGCTCGTACTCCGCTCGCTGGTCGGAGAGCGCCGCGGGGTTCAACTGCCCGTCACGGGCGGCCCGCCACGCGTCCCAGCCGTCGACGAACGTCTGCCAGGTGGGGTAGACCACCGGGCTGGCCGCCTCGAACGCAGCAATTCTGTCGCTGACCTCGGCGTCGGTCGCCGCCTCGCTGGCCAGCCACGCCTTCTTGTCGGCGGGCGTGACGGCGGCGGCGACCTGCGCCGCGATCATGCGCGCCTTGAGCTGACTCTCGTGGATCCCGCCCAGCGGGACGACCATCTGCGTCTGGACCCTCGCGAGCCGGACGGTGGCGTCCGACACCTGCCCGAGAGTCCGGACGGCGCTGGCGCCGGTGGCGACGGCGACGATGGCCAGCAGGCCGATCACCGCGAGCATCTTCGTGCGGATCGACCGGTCGCTGAACCAGGCGGCGCGGGAACGACGTTCGACGTCCATGGGTCCGCCGCCTCAGGCCGCGGTGGCGCGGTCGACGTCGAGCGCGAGCAGCAGCCCGTGGTCGAGCTTGTAGGCGCCGAGGATCACGCCGCGCAGCGTCGGGGGCAACGTGTCCGGCGGCGCCTCGAACTGGTCGTCCTCGACATCCATCACGTCACCGATCTCGTCGACCAGGAGGCTGATCGCCTCGCCGTCGACCTGGACGACGACCATCATCGGTTCGGTGTCCTCCCCGAGCGGCTCCAGGCCGAGGCGGGTGCGCAGGTCGAGGAGCATCACGACCTGGCCGCGCAGGTTGACCAGTCCGGCGATGCCGGGTGGCGCGAGCGGGACCGCGGTGCGCGCCTGGTTGCGCAGCGCCTCCTGGACGCGCAGGACGTCGATGCCGTACCTCGCCCCAGCGACGGTGAAGGTCGCGAACTGTCGGCTCATCGGGTGGCTCCCACCAGGGTGTTGTGCGGGGACGGGATGACATCCGCGGTTGCGGGCTCCTCGTCGGCGCTGGAAATGGCGACCTTCTCGACGACGTCGTCGAAGAAGGTCGGGTCCGCGGTCAGGACCACGTTCGCGACGTCGAGCCGCTCGGTCACCCGGTCCTTGAGGACCGTCGAGCCGACCAGGCCGCCGTCGTCGATCTGGCTGTGCCGGGCGGCGTCGTCGTCCACGATGTCCAGGATTTCCTGGACGACGATCGCGACCGAGCGCACGCCGCGGGTGTAGACGACCACGAGCAGCTCTTCCCCGTCCTCGGCGGCCATGGAACCGAGCACCCGGTCGAGGCGAACGAGCGGCACGATCGCGCCGCGGTACTGCACGACCTCGCGGCCGCCGACATGCTCGACGACGTCGCATCGCACGAGCTCGAGGCGGGTGACGGCGCCCAGCGGGATCGCGACCCGGCGCCCCTCGCCGATGCCGACGACCAGCACCTGCTCGGCCGCTGCGGCCTTGGTCGAGATCTTCTCGGTGCTCGCGGTCTCGCCGTCGGCCGACTCGATGGACAGGGACCGGCGCGCGATCGCCTGCACGTCCAGGATCAGCGAGACACGGCCGTCGCCGAGCAGGGTCGCGCCGGCGAAGACGCCGATCGCCTTGAGCCGGGCCGGGAGCGCCTTGACGACGATCTCCTCGGTGTTCAGGACACGGTCCACGACGAGGCCGAAGCGCTGCGTCTCGGCCTGCAGCACGGCGATGACCCGCGGGGCGTCGCTCTCCCGGTCCTCGCTCGACCCCAGCACCTCACGCAGCGAGAGCAGCGGCAGCAGGTCCCCCCGCAGGCGGTACACGGGGGCGGAGTTCACGTACTCGATCCCGCTGCCGGACTTCTGCCCGTTAAGCGCGACGAGCTCGAGCAGGCTGACCTGCGGGATGGCGTAGAAGTCCGTGCCGGAGCCGACCGTCAGGGCGGGCATGATCGCGAGCGTCAGCGGGATCCGCAGGCGCCAGGTGGTCCCGCGCTTGAGGACGGAGTCCACCTCGACCGTGCCGCCGATGGCCTCGATCTTGGTGCGCACGACGTCCATCCCGACGCCTCGCCCGGAGACGTTCGTGACGGCCTCGGCCATCGAGAACCCGGGCAGGAAGAGCAGCTGGAGCAGGTCGGCGGTCCCCATCGCCGCGACCTCGTCCGCGGTACGCAGGCCGCGGTCCACCGCCTTCGCCGCGACGCGGTCGGTGTCGATTCCCTTGCCGTCGTCCTTGACCTCGATGACGACCTGGCCGCCGGCGTGGAACGAGCGGAGCGAGAGGACCCCGATGGGCGACTTGCCGGCGGCCAGGCGGGCGTCGGGGGCCTCGATGCCGTGATCGACCGCGTTGCGCACGAGGTGCGTGAGCGGGTCCTTGACCGCCTCCAGCAGCGTGCGGTCGAGCTCGGTGTCGCCACCCACCATGTCGAGCCGCACCTGCCGGCCGCACACGGCCGCGAGGTCGCGCACGATCCGGGGCATCTTCGCCCACACGTTGTCGATGGGCTGCATGCGCGTCTTCATGACGCCCTCCTGCAGCTCGGAGGCGATCAGGCTCAGGCGCTGCGAGGCACGGACCAGGTCGATGTCGACCGTGCCCTGGGCGAGCCTGGAGATCTGGTTGCGCGCGAGCACAAGCTCCCCGACCTGACGCATCAGGGCGTCCAGCAGGTCGACGTCTACCCGGATCGAGGCATCCACGACGGCGCGTCCCGGGGCCTCCCCGGTCGCCGGCACGTCGGGGCCGGGCCCGGCGTCCACGGCCTTGGCGCGCCCGGCCTTGACGCGGCCCCCGGCAGCGGGGGAGCGCGGAGTGGGCGGCGCGGAGGCCCGCGGTGTTTTCGGGGCATCGGCGCGGGGCGTGGCGGCGGGGGCG
>NZ_DATCNW010000217.1:0-9244 GCF_036565025.1 Pengzhenrongella sp. | reverse complement strand
CGCTCCTGGTCGGGCAGCAGGTACCACTCGTAGGAGCGCACGAACGGGTAGACGCAGACGTAGGCGCGCGCGGTCTCGTCGGCGAGAAATGCCGGGATGTGGCTCTTGTTGAACTCGGCCGGGCGGTGCAACGCCATGTTCGACCACACCGGCTCGAGATGCGTGCCCAGAGCGGTCCGCCGGAACCGGCTGTAGGCGTCCTGCAATGCGTCGGCGGTCGCGGCGTGCCACCAGATCATCACGTCGGCGTCGGCGCGCAGCGCGCTCACGTCGTAGGTGCCGCGGATCGTGACATCCTTCGCGTCGAGCTGAGCGAACAGGTCGTCGACCTCGGCCGCGAGCGCCAGGCGATCCGTCGCGGCGAGCGGCGTGGCCGCCCGGAACACCGTCCATGCGGTGTAGCGGATGACGTCGTTGAGTTCGCGGGCTTGCTTCTCTGCCATGCCCGTCATTCTCCCCTCGCGCGCAGCGACGCGAGCACCTGGTCGGCTGCGCCCTGCGCGGATGCGATGCACGCGGGGATGCCCACGCCGTCGTAGGCCGCGCCGCACACCCCCAGGCCCGGGACGGCGGAGACCGCGGCCCGCACCCGGGCGACCATGTCGACGTGTCCCACCGCGTACTGGGGCAGTCCGCCGCCCCAGCGGGTGACGAGCGCATCGACCGGTTCGGTGTCGACGCCGATCAGGGCGCGCAACTCGTGCCGGACCACCGCGATCAGGTCGTCGTCGCCGCGCTGCAGCAGGTGGTTCTCCCCCGCCCGCCCGACCGATGCCCGCAGCAGGGTCAGCCCGCCCGTCTCGAGCGGCCACTTCTGCGAAGACAGCGTCACCGCCTTGACGCCGAAGCCTTCGTTCGCGCCGACCAGCAGCCCGCTGCCCGCAGGCAGGTGCACGTCACGGAAGGCGAGCGTGGTGATGGCCACGCTCGCGCTCTCGACGCCATGCAGCTCTGCGGCGGCCGCCGGGGCCACGACGCGCAGCAGCAGCGCAGCCTTGGCCGCCGGCGTCGCGACGATCACCGCGTCGGCCTCGACCAGCTCGACTTCGCTCACCGGACCGCAGTCAAGGGCGAAGCCCGTGGGCGTGCGCCGGATGGCGCGCACCGTCGTCGACGTGCGGACCGTGATCGCGTCCCAGGCGGCCAGCCGCTGCGGGATCGTGCCGAGCCCGCGACGCAGCGACGCGAACATCGGGCCCGGCGCGGGGTCGTGCGTGCCGACGTCGGTCACCGCCTGTGCCGCGCGTACCAGCGAACCCCCGGTCCGCCGGAGCCGACCCGCGAGGGCCGGCATCGTCGCGCACAGCGACAGGTCGTCGGCCCGACCGGCGTAGATTCCGCCCAACAACGGTTCGACCAGCCGGTCGGCCACTTCGTTGCCCAGCCGGGAGCGCACCAGCGCCCCCACCGCGACGTCGTCCTCGAGCTGCGGCAGCGCGTCCATATCGGGCTCAGCCGCGATCCGGCCCAGCGCGTGCTCGCTCAGCACGCCGGAGGCACGTGCCGCATCGACGTCCGCTGGGATGCCCATCATCGTCCTCGCGGGCAGCGGATGGGCCGCTCCCCCCGCCCGCACCTGCGCCGACGTGGTCAGCGGGGCGATCATCTCGTCGTGCAGACCAAGCTCGCGAACGAGGGCGACGCCCTCGGGCCGGCGGGCCAGCATCGCTTCGGCGCCGACGTCGACGGTGACTCCGCCCACGGAGCCCAGCCGCAGCTTGCCGCCGACCTCGGGCGAGGCTTCGAGCACCATGACCTCGGCCTCGGGGAGCCGCGTGCGCACCCGGAACGCCGCGGCCAGCCCGGAAATCCCGCCGCCGACAACGACGATCCGCGGACCAGGCACGATCAACGATCCAGCGAATGGACGAGCTCCACGACCCGGGTGATGACGGCCGGGTCGGTGTCGGGCAGGACCCCGTGGCCGAGGTTGAAGATGTGTCCGACCGCGGCACGGCCTTCGGCGACGATCCGGCGCACCTCGCGCTCGATCACCGGCCAGTCGGCGAGCAGGAGCGCCGGATCGAGGTTGCCCTGGACGACCGCACCCGGGCCGACCCGCCGGGCGGCCTCGTCCAGCGGGATCCGCCAGTCGGCACCGACGACGTCGGCACCGGCGTCGCGCATGAGGTCGAGGAACTCGCCCGTCCCCACCCCGAAGTGGATACGCGGCACCCCGGCGTCGGCCAGCGGCTCCAGAACCGAGCGACTGTGCGGCAGGACGTAGCGCTCATAGTCGGCACGCGACAGCGCACCGGCCCAGGAGTCGAACAGCTGCACCGCAGCGGCGCCGGCCGCTATCTGTACCCGCAGGAACTCTCGCGCGATGACCGCGAGCCGGTTCAGCAAGGCGTGCCACAGCACCGGCTGGCCGTGCATCAGCGCCTTGGTGCGCGCGTGGTCACGAGACGGGCCGCCTTCGATCAAGTAGCTGGCCAGCGTGAACGGCGCGCCCGCGAAGCCGATCAACGGCGTGGGTCCTAGCGCGGCGACCAGCGCGCCGACGGCCTCGATGACATAGGGGACGTCTGTTGCGTCCAGCTCGCGCAGCGCGTCGAGCCCTGCCGTGTCCCGGATCGGCTGGTCGACGACGGGGCCGACGCCGGGCACGATGTCGATCGCGACCCCGATCGCGACGAGTGGCACGACGATGTCGGAGAACAGGATCGCCGCGTCGACCTCGTGCCTGCGCACCGGCTGCAGGGTGATCTCGGTGATCAGTTCCGGTGTCCGACACGCGTCGAGCATCGCCGTGCCGGCGCGCAGCGCCCGGTACTCGGGTAGGGACCGCCCGGCCTGGCGCATGAACCACACCGGCGGATGCGGACCGGGGTTACCTGATGCGGCACCGAGGAAGAGTGACTGGGCTGCGACAGCGGTGGCATCAGCGCCGCCCGCCGTCGGAACTGGATTTGACATCGTCGCCCATCGTCGCACGCGTCCCCGGCGCGCCTGCCAGAAATTGTCGGTGGGTCGTGCGAACTTTTGTTTGTCGCCCGCATCTGCGACAGGCGAAGGGGGTTCGACCATGCATGCCGAGCAGTACCTGCACTGTCCGACGTGCGCCGATGTCCGGCTGGCCGAGGCACCGCCGTGCGCCGATGGCCACGGCTACGATTGCCCGGAGCGGGCGTGCACGGATTGCGGTACTGCGCTGTTCGTCGACCCGTTGATCACCCGTGAGCGACTGCGACCCGCAGCCCGCCGCGCCGCCTGAACGCCGACTCGAGAGCGATGACCCCACCCAAACCCCTCCGTCAGGTGAGCGACGTGGACGACGACCCGACCGCGGTACTGGCCGCCGAGGTCCCCGCCCCGACCCCCGATCTGTTCCGTCAGGCGGTGACCAGCCTGACGGGCACGTCGGTCCGCGCCGAGGTCCGGGTCGAGCCGCTGCGCCCGCCGCAGCGGCTGGCGCCTTACAGCTACGCCATCGCGGCCGACGTTCGCGGCGCTGACGGCGACGAGCTCGCCACCGGCCGCCTCGTGCTGCTGCACGATCCCGACGGGGTCGAGGCGTGGGACGGCGTGCTGCGCCTGGTCGCTTTCGCCTCCGCCGAGCTGGACGCGCAGATGGGCGTCGACCCGATGCTGCCCGCCGTCGGCTGGAGTTGGCTGATCGGCGCCCTCGACGAACGGGCCGCGGCATATCGCGCGGCCGGCGGCACGGTCACGCAGACGACGTCCACCCGCTTCGGCGACCTGGCCGGTCCACACACCACGATCGAGCTGGAGTTGCGGGGTTCCTGGACGGCTGATGACGCCGACATGACCCCGCACCTGCACGCCTTCGTCGACCTGCTGTGCGCCGCGGCGGGTCTGCCGCCCGAGGGCGTCACCGTGCTCTCGCCGGGCTGACGTGATCGAACCGGACAATCCGACGGCCTCCGACGAGCCCGACGAGCCCGTCGTCCCCCTGCTGCGCGAACCCGCCGACGGCGTTCCCGAGCCGATCACGAGCCCGGTTCAGCTCGATGACCTCGTCGAGCGAATGCGCCTCGGCAATGGACCCATCGCACTCGACGCCGAACGGGCGTCGGGCTACCGGTACAGCCAGCGGGCATACCTCGTGCAACTTCGGCGCGCAGGGGTGGGCACGGCCCTGATCGACCCGATCCCGCTGCCCGCCCTCAGGCGGCTGGGCGAGGCGATCGGGGACGCCGAGTGGATCTTGCACGCCGCCAACCAGGACCTGCCCTGCCTCGCCGAGCTCGGCCTGTACCCGGCCGCGCTGTTCGACACCGAACTCGCGGGGCGACTGCTCGGCGACGATCGCGTGGCGCTGGGCACCATGGTCGAGCAGCACCTCGGGGTGCGCCTGGAGAAGGGGCACTCCGCCGCCGACTGGAGCACCCGGCCGCTGCCCTATGACTGGCTCGTCTACGCGGCGCTGGACGTCGAGCTGCTCGTGGACCTACGTGACGTGCTCACCGAAGCATTGCGCGACGCGGGCAAGGACGAGTGGGCCCGCCAGGAGTTCGAGGCAGTCCGGCTGGCTCCCGCCCCGACCCCACGGGCCGAGCCCTGGCGACGCACCTCGGGCATCCACAACGTGCGCGAGCGCCGGCAGCTGGCCGCCATCCGGGCGCTGTGGCACGCGCGCGACGAGTACGCCGCGCAGCGCGATGTAGCGCCCGGCCGGGTCCTGCCCGACGCCGCCGTCGTCGCGGCCGCGCGGGCCCAGCCGAAGCGCCCCGCCGACCTCGCCGCGCTGCCGGTCTTCGGCGGCCCCCGCCAGCGCCGCCAGCTTGGCCGGTGGTTCGAGGCGCTCGTGTCGGCAGGTGGCCTCGCCGACGACGAGCTGCCAACGGTGACTGCCGGCGACGGCGGTGACGGCATCCCGTCGACGTCCCGCTGGCGCGACCGCAATCCGGAGGCCGCCGCGCGACTGACCCGCTGCCGCGCGGTGGTCACCGGGATCGCAGTGGCGCACAGCGTGCTCTCCCAGAACCTGCTCGCCTCCGACGTCCTGCGCCGGCTCGCGTGGGCCCCCCCGCAGCCGAGCGATGCCGCGTCCGTGCGCTCGCGGCTGGCCGAGCTGGGTGCCCGCCCTTGGCAGGTCGAGCTGGCCGCTGATCGCCTCGTGGCGGCACTCGGCTGAACCGTCCGTTCGGGTGGGGCTGGGGTGTTCCCGGCCGCTCAGGCGGCGCGGTGGGCGGAGGGCATCGGGCGCTGCCGCGACGAGGGCTGGCGCGGCAATTCGATGCGGATCGCCAGCCCCCCGAACGGCGGGGCGGCGGCCTGCAGCCGGCCGTGATGTGCCTCGACGATCAGCCGCACGATCGCCAGGCCCAGGCCGGCGCCGCGGGTCGCGTTGCGCGCCCGGCGGCTGCGGCGAAACGGTTCGAAGAGCGCATCGACGTCGCCCGGCGGGATCACCGAGCCGCCGTTGGCGACATGCAGCCACACCCACTCGGCGCTTGCCCCCGTCGTCACCCGCAACCAGCCGCCGGGAACGTTGTGGCGGATCGCATTCTCGACGAGGTTGCCGATCAGGCGCTCCAATAGTCGCGGGTCGCCGACCGTTGCCGCGGGCTCGACGTCGGTCTCGACGGTGATCTCGTTGTCCTTGAGCTCGGCTTCGACCGCCCGCAGGACGCCGGGTACCAACCGGGCCAGGTCGACCGGCTCGGCCACCTCGAGCTTGCCCTGCCCGACCGCCTGGAGCGTGGCCAGGGTCAGCAGCGACGTGACGAGGTGCTGGGCCCGCTCGGCGGCCGCCTCGGCCACCTCCCCCATCCTGCGCAGCTCCGCGACGTCGGCGTCCGGATCGGCGAGGGTCACCTCCAACTCGGTGCGAATGACCGCGAGTGGGGTCCGTAGCTCGTGGCTCGCGTTCGCGACGAACAGCCGCTGGCTGTCGAATGACGCGGCCAGGCGGGCGAGCATCTCATCGAAGGTGTCGGCGAGCTCGCGCAGCTCGTCGTCCGGGCCGCCCAGGTCGATGCGCTGGTCGAGATTCTCGCTCGAGAGTTGCCGCGCGGTACGGGTGAGCCTCGCGATCGGGCGCAGCGCCTGCTTGGCGAGCAGGTAACCGCCTGTCGTGCCGATGACGACGATGATCGCGAAGTAGATCAGGCCGGTGTGCAGCAGATAGTCGACTGAGGTGGTGCGCGATTGGCGGCCAATCGCGCTCGGATCGACGTGACGCACATGTCCCGCCTGGTCTTGCAGCGTGACCTTGCCGACGGTGTTGAAGAACGGCAGGCGCGCGATCGAGCGGTTCAACAAGACGATCGAGGTGAACAGGAGCGAGACTCCGACAAGCAGGACCAGTCCGCCGTAAAGCAACGCCATGCGACTGCGCAGCGTCGGGCGGAAGATTCTCACGAGAGCGTCCCGGCTCCTCCATCCACGGCCACGAGAGCCAGCGGATCGATTCGATAGCCCGACCCGACGACCGTGTCGATGATCGCGGGCTCGCCGAGCTTGCGGCGCAGCGTCATCATCGTGACGCGCACGGTGGTCGTGAACGGGTCCGCGTTCTCGTCCCACACCCGATCGAGTAGTTCCTCGCTGCTGACTACCGCACCCTGCGCCATGAGCAGCGTTTCCAGGACACCGAACTCCTTGCGGGTGAGCTCGACCAGCCCGCCGCTCCGCAACACCGTGCGCTTGGCCGAGTCGAGTTCGATGTCGCCGGCCGAGAGCACAGGAGGTGCAGCCGGGGTGGTGCGACGGCCCAGGGCACGGACCCGGGCGACCAGTTCGGCGAACGCGAACGGCTTGACCAGGTAATCGTCGGCGCCGAGTGCCAGCCCAGATACCCTGTCCTCGACGGTGCCGCTCGCGGTCAGCATCAGCACCCGGGTGAGCACGCCCTCCTCGGAGAGCCGGCGGCAGATGTCATCGCCGGGCATTCCCGGCAGGTCGCGATCGAGCACCACCACGTCGTACCGGGTCAGGACTGCCTTGCGGTATCCGTCATCGCCGTCGAACGCGACGTCCACGGCCATGCCCTCCCGGCGTAGCCCACGCGCAACCGCCTCGGCGAGTTGCACTTCGTCCTCAATCACGAGGATCCGCATGTGTCAGCCTTTCTAGCCCGTTTGGTCAAGCGCCGTCGAAGTCGCCCGAGTGGCGCGCGGCGGAGACGTCTGATCCCCGCTCGCTACCCCGTTGAACGAGTGCGGACCACTCAACGATGCGACGCCCGATGTCCTGGACGGTAAGACCGACTTGTGCGCGCACATCGGCAACCTTGCCATGCGCGAGGAACTTCGGCGGAATGCCGAGCTCGCGCGTGGGCACGTCGATGCCGGCCTCGCGCAACGCCTGGGCCAGACGGGAGCCCACGCCGCCCACCACGACACCGTCCTCGACGGTGACGACCAGGGCCGCGCGGCGGGCGAGATCGAGCAACGCCGGGTCGACCGGGGTGACCCAACGCGGGTCGACGACGCGGACCGTGTAGCCGGCCTGGCGTATCGCGGTCGACGCGTCGAGGACGTCGGCGGCGGTGGCGCCGACGGCCACCACGAACGCGTCGACGTCGTCGTCGGGCCCCGGCTCGGCCAGCACGTCGACGCCCCCGGCCTGCCGGATCGCGGGCAGGTCGGGGCCCAGCGGAGTCTTGGGGAAGCGGACCACGGTGGGGCCGCCGGCGTGCTCGACTGCCTCGGCGAGCTCTGCTCGCAGTGTCGCCTCGTCGCGGGGCGCGGCAATGCGGATGCCGGGCACCATGCCGAGCAGGGCGAGGTCCCACATCCCGTTGTGGCTGGCGCCGTCCTCGCCGGTGATCCCCGCACGGTCCAGCACGAGGGTGACCGGCAGTCTGTGCAGCGCGACGTCCAGGAGCAACTGGTCGAAGGCCCGGTTGAGGAAGGTGGCGTAGAGCGCCACGACCGGGTGCAGGCCGCCGGATGCGAGACCGGCGGCCGACGTGAGCGCGTGCTGCTCGGCGATACCCACATCGAAGGTACGGTCGGGGAATCGGCGCGCGAACGCGCTGAGACCAGTCGGGTCGCACATCGCAGCGGTGATGGCGACGATGTCGTCGCGGTGTTCGCCGAAGCGGACCATCTCCTCGCCGAACACCCCCGTCCAGGTGCGCCCGCCCGTCGCGCTCGACTGCCCCGTCTCGGGATCGAAGCCCCGGGACTGATGCATCTGGTCGGCCTCGTCGTTCTCGGCCGGCGGGTAGCCGTAGCCCTTGCGGGTGACGCAATGGACGATCACCGGGCCGCCGAAGCCGCGGGCCAGCACCAGCGCGGTCTCCAGCGCGTCCAGGTCGTGCCCGTCGACGGGGCCGAGGTACTTCAGGCCGAGGTCCTCGAACATGCCCTGCGGGGCCAGCAGGTCCTTGATGCCGCGCTTCACCCCGTGCAGGGCGTCGTAGAGCGGCCCCCCGAACACCGGGGTGCGGCCGAGAGCGCCCTTGACCTGGCCCAGCACCCGCTCGTAGCCCGGACGCAACCGCAGACCGGCGAGGTGGTCGGCCAGCCCGCCGATGGTCGGCGAGTAGGAGCGTCCGTTGTCGTTGACGACGACGATCACCTGACGGTCGGAGGCGGCGATGTTGTTCAGCGCCTCCCAGCACATGCCGCCGGTGAGGGCCCCGTCACCGACGATCGCGACGACCGGTCGCTGTGCGTTGCGGACGGCGAAGGCCTTGGCAAGCCCGTCCGCGTAGGACAGCGCAGTGGAGGCGTGCGAGTTCTCGATCCAGTCGTGCTCGCTCTCGGCGCGGCTGGGGTAACCGGAGAGCCCACCGCTCTGGCGCAGCGTCGGCATCTGCCCGGCGCGGCCGGTCAGCATTTTGTGAACATAGGCCTGGTGGCCGACGTCGAACAGGATCGGTTCGGTCGGGGAGTCGAACACCCGGTGCACGGCAATCGTCAGCTCGACGGCCCCCAGGTTGGGGCCCAGATGACCGCCTGTACGCGATACCGTCTGCACCAGCGAGTCGCGGATCTCCGCCGCCAACAGCACCAGTTCCTCGTGGCTGAGCGCGCGCAGATCGGCCGGAGTGCGCAGACTACCGAGAACGTGTGTCACAAGGGGAAATCGTACGGGGTCATAGCTGGCCGTGCGGCGACTCACCCACCCGCGTCACGCGCCAGTCGCGGCGGAGAGAGCAGCGCGACGCACTCGACGTGGTGGGTCATCGGGAACGCGTCGAAGGCGCGCAACCCGGCCAGGCGCCAACCGGTGTCGAGCGCCACCCGGACGTCCCGGGCGAGGGAGGCCGGATCGCAGGCCAGGTAACCGATCGCGCGCGGCCGCAACGCGAGCAGGGCCGCCA
>NZ_DATCNW010000216.1:0-1648 GCF_036565025.1 Pengzhenrongella sp. | reverse complement strand
CGGCTCAGCGAAGGACTTTGAAGGTCCACGACGCGGGGGTTGGATCCTCGACGCCGTTGACGACTGCTCGAGCTTGGAACCTGAAGCGACCCGGCTTTAGATGCCGGAACGTGTGCGGCGATTTGCAGGCGGCCCAGCCCTTCGCATATAGGCATTGGAAGTGCGCGCCGGCGACGTCGGAGGAGAAGGCGAACCTGGCCTTGCGCTTGTGAACTCGGCGCCGCGGATGGTCGGTCAGGAAGGTGTCGGGCGGATTCGCGACGCTCACGGATGAGGCGGGACGTGGAGTGATGGTGAACGAACGGGTCGTGCTCGCGTTGACGATGCAATCGGTTGGTGCTGTGCAGTCGAAGTAGACCGCCTGCCAGTAGTAGGTGTCCGGCTGCGTGGGCCACGACGCACTCGGGTCTGGGCTCCCCGCGTAGTCCGCCGAGCCGTCGCCCTGCGGAACGCCCGTGGGGAGGCCATGAGCGGCGACGAAATAATTCGAGAGCAGCCCAGTGGTGCCATTGGTGGAGGGGTTGGTCGATGCATAGAAGTCGACCTCTGGTGGTGGGGGCACGACGGTCATCGGCACCGTCGCCTCAAAGATGATCTGACGGGCCGGCGACATAAACGTGGCGGAGTCATCTGGCGAGACCGGCGTTGCGGGAGTGGCAGCCTGCGCGTTGGCTGCGACAGCCGATCCAAGGGTGCCGATAGCGATGACGATGGCCAGGCGGGCTCTCATGACAGCGTCAGCTCAGCTCGTCGGCGAAGTGCCAAGACGTGGTGCCGGGGCAGGCGCGGGAGCCGGCGCGGGAGCGGGTGCGGGCCCAGACTTGGGCGGCGTCGACTTCGGCGGGGTCGACTTGGGTGGAGTCGACTTGGACGGAGGCGCGGACGTGGTCGGAGCTGACACAGGAGCGGGGACCGCGGGGACGGGCGTAGGCGTCGGACTTGGCAGATGGGACTTCGATGCGGCCTGTTTCGCTTGCCGCGCAGCGCGCCGGGCGGCAGCGGCGGCAATGCGCTGTCGCTCTTTGGCCAGTGCCCGCAGATGCGCGCGATGCGCCGCCCGGGCTCGGATGACCGTCAGCGGGACTCGCGGCGTGACCGGGCGGACCGGGACCCTCGCGATCGGCCTCGGGGCGTTTGCCGACACCAAATGCCCACCGTTTCCCAGCTTCCCGTCAACTCCGGCGATCGCGAGCAGAGCCGCGGCAATCGCGGCCGCCGCGAACGGCATCAGACTCGCCCGGCGCACGCCGGCCAGTCGGTTGACCAGCGCCCTCTTGCCGACACTCCACGCCTTCTCTGTCGTGTTCCCCTCACGAGGGGTCGCGACAACCGGCGGCGCCTCGCGCTTCTCCGCCTGCGGAGCCGCGACGCGCTCGGGCTCGGGCTCCCCGTCGAGCATCCCTTCGCCTGTGATCCCCTCGAGCCCACCGGACCCGCAGATGCGGTCCATTTCCCGCTCCGCATCGGCGGCGGCGCTGGCCCGGGTCGCAGCCGACAGCCGCCTGGCGAGCCGGTCGTGCCGTCGCGAGTAATCCGCGAACGCCGCGCTTAACTCGAACATCGCCCCGACACCCCAGGACTGAGCCCACTCGGCGGGCATGTCTTTGCCGAGAGCGGGCGGGCCCTTCGGCAGCGGCGGAAGCCTGTC
>NZ_DATCNW010000215.1:0-7876 GCF_036565025.1 Pengzhenrongella sp. | reverse complement strand
AGCCGCGCGCGGCGGCGACGACGCGGTCGCCGTCGGCCTCGAGCGCGGTGCGCAACGGCTCGCTTCCGTGCTGCGAGAGCGTCGTGACCATCCGTTCGGTCAGCGCGTCGAGCGTGACTCCGTCGACCGACTCCGGGATCGAGTAGCCGGGCTCCTTGATGCTCTTGAGCACGTGCGCGACGAGCGCCGGCCCTTGCTGGCGCCGCCAGGCGACGGTGACCGGCCGGCTGCGGTTGACGAGGTCGACGGCCTCGCGCCGGTGCAGCTCGACCGCTTGCGCGACGCGGTCTCCCGTCGGTGACGCGCGAAGCTGCTCTCGCGCGCGCCGCCAGACGACCGAGTCGTCAGCCGGTGGCAGGGCGCGCGGGACCGCGATCGAGGCGCCGCGGTGGGGAGTCGCCGGCGGAGGGATCGGCCGGAAGTTGGGGTCGAAGTCGATGTTGCGCTGCGAGTGCAGCTCCTGAAGGACCTTGTCGATGTGGTTTGCCGTGCCCTTGCCCGTGGCGGGGTCGAGGGAGAAGAAGAGTCCGACGATCTCGCTCTTTGCGTTAACGACCACTGAGCCTGAGTCGCCCTGGAGGCCGAACGGCTCCGCGCCCGGCGTGGTCAACGGGTTGACGGTTATCTGGTTCGTGAAGATCTGGGTGTACGGGCCGACGGGCGCGACGCGGGAGTCGCTCGCGTGCTCGTATGTGACCGACACGGGCGCCTCGGTCACGGTTGCGACGGTCCCTTCGACGCGATGGCCGGTGCGGTATCCGACGAGGAACACGTGCTCGTTCGGCACGGCGTCCGCGAGGCCACTGATGCCGTCGTAGCCGTTCAACGCGAGGCCCTTGATCGAGTCGTCCCAGTCGACTCCACAGGTGCGGCACCACGACGTGTCGACCTTGACGACGGCGCAGTCGACCGAGGCGTCGACGATGCCGTCGACGACCACCCCGATCACGTTCTCGTCGGTCACGGTCGTAGCGCTCAGATCGGTGAAGGTTGGATTCGGCTGGTAGATCTTGCTCCCGATGCCACCGCCCGCCGCGAAAACCACGTGCCAGTTCGTGAGGAACGAAATGCTCTTGTCGCGACGGTTCGTCCCGATGCAGCCGAGGGTTCCCGCCTCGAGGGTGGGCTGTCCCGCCTTGAGAAACGAGAACCCGTTCCCGACCTTGATTCCCCCGAGGATCGGCCGGTGCATGGTTTCGTCGGACATCGCGGGCTCGCGGCGCGGCGGCAGGTTCACGTCTGTCTTGACACCCCCGATCTCGGCCGGGATCCGCGCGTCCGGAGGCAGCTGCTGCTCCGGCAGCTTCTCCTCCACGTAGACCCGGAACCCGACTTCGCCCGTGGCCTTCCCGTTCCGCTCCTTGACGCCGACAGCCACGTGGTAGACGCCCGGATAGGCAAGTAGGCGGTCGCGCAAACCGGCGTCGAGCAGCGCCTCGAGCCGGGCGTTTTCCCGCCGCAGCTCGTCGATGGACGGCGTGGCTTCAGACATGGCTGGGGACGGAGGGGTTGAGCTTCGCGAGTAGCTCGTCGAGCCGCTCGCTCTCGCGGAGCGCCGCGAGCGCGGCCGGGCCGTGCTCATCGATTGCCTCGCGTAGCGCGAGGCTGCCGTGCGCGGCGAGGACGGCGCCCATCCGCTCGAGCACGTCGGCGGAATCGCCGTTGGGCAGCTCGTCGGAGCCCGCGCGCACGGCGTTCAGGACCGTGGCGAAGAGCGCCGGGCCGCCGGCTCGGTGCCAGGCGACGGTGACCCGGCGGTTGTCGTTGACGAGATGGACGATCTCCTCGCGGTGCGCCTCGGCAAGCTGAAGGAGCCATGCGCCCGAGGGTTCGCGGAGCAGGCGCTCGCGCACCGCCCGGTAGGTCTCCGCGGCGGCCTCCGGGTCGACGACGAGCGCCGACGGGACAGCAAGCGGGGCACCCGCGTGCGTTCCGGCGCCGGCCGTGAAGTTGATTGTGATCCCGAGCGCGGCGCAGACGTCGGAGATGTGGTTTGCGTATGCGCGCGCCGCGGGCGGTGCTTGATCGTTTGACGCGAACTGGAGGCCGACGATTTTGTTGTCCTCTCCGATAACGACTGAGCCCGAATCGCCCTTGGCGGCGAAAGGACGCGTGGGGTCGGTGCTCGCGATGACGATCTGACCGGTGAACGCATGAGTCACCCCGCGTCGGGTGATCGAGATGTTGTGAGTCTCTCCGCCGTCGACGACGCGTCCGATCGTGCGGCCGGTCGCGGCTCCGACCTTGTAGACCGTTTCGCCTCCGACCGCAGCGCGCTGCCCTGATATGACGTTCGTCGGCGGATGTCCGCCCAGGCTCAGTCCGTTGATCTCGTTCCGGTAGTCGATCCCGCAACAGCGGCACCACGAAGAGACGTCGATTCGGGCGATCGCCCCGTCGACCTTGTCCGTGACCTTGGCGTCGAGGATGTTCGCGATCGAGTCCGTGTCGTCTGTGGGACGGAGAGGCAGGTCTGCTGGGTTCACCCGCGGCAGTACGCTCGGCGCCGGCTGATACACCGCGTCCCCTTTCCGCCCCGTGTTGTCGGTCAGGACATGCCAGTTCGACAGGAGGACCGCCGAGCGGTCGGCGTCGTAGGTCGCGATGCACCCGAGCGTTGCCGCGGCGATCTGCGACCGCAACCCGTCGTCGGTCAGATCGATGATCCGGTTCGTGATCTGGATGCCACCCTTGACCGGCCGGTAGCGGGCGTTATCCGCGGTGAAATACGCCTCCGTCTCGCCCAGGTTCACGTCCGTTGGCACGCCGTCCACCTCGGGCGGGATCCGCTCGGCCGGGGCCAGGTCTCCCGGCGGTTTCTTCTCGTCGACGTAGACCCGGATCGCCAGCTGGTCGGTGACCCGGCCGCCCGTCTCCTTGAGCCCGACGCTCACGTGGGTCACGCCGGGCAGCGCACGCAGCTGCTCCTCGGCCCCCGAAGCCAGGAGGGCTCGGATCGCCTCGTTCGCCGCGATGAGCTCGTCCAGTTCGGCCATCAGGCGCTCCGCGCCACGGCGGTTGGGCCCGTCGACTCGAGGTGGTCGAGGATGTCGGACACGCTGCCTTCCAGCGCGAGCTCGAGCACCGCGACGCCGTGCTTCTGGTGGTCTGCTCGGAGTGCGTCGCTCCCGTGGGTCGCGAGGACGTCTCGCATCCGCTCGAGCACCGCACGTCGCGTCACGCCTTCGACCTCGTCCGGAAGCACGTACAACTCCGAACGGGCGGCGTTGAGCAGATGGGCGGCCCAGGCGGGTCCGCGGCCGCGGCCGCGGTGCCAGGCGACGGTTACAGGGCGGCAGTGGTGCACCAGCCGCCCGATCGCCGGACCGTGCCGGAAACCCGCGTCGAGCAGCTCGCCGCCGAGCCGCGTCGCCCGGACGCGTTGCTCGAGGACCCTGAGCCGGATGTCGTCGAGCTCCTCTATTGGCGGCTCCGCCACAATGGCCTCGGGCACCGCGAGCAGGTGCCTACCTGCGTGCGGGGAAGACGGGACGGCGGACGGGATGTCAATGCCGAGTGCGTCCAAGACCGGCTCGATCGGGCACGCGAAGATGACGCTCGATAGCTCGGTGATCGCGTCCGGACTGGAGGCCCCGCGGGAGTGCATCAGCCCGACGACCTCGTTGAAGCGGTTGATCACCGCGGCGCCGGAATCGCCGGTTCCGAACACGATGTCCTCGCCCTGGCCGGCGTCGACCCGGATTTTGATCTGATTCGGCTTCACCGGCGCGCCGGGCCCGGCGGCGGGCGCCGCGACGACGCTCTGGACGGTCCCCGTGATGAAGCCCTTGAATGACGCGACCACGACGCGCTCGTCCTTCGCTGCCGCGTGCCATCCGGCGAGGTACCTGCCGAGGGCGGCGCCGTCCGCCCTGGCCGTGCCGCCGAGACCGCTGATCTGATTCACGCCGGTGACCCCCGGCTGTAGTCGTGCGAAGGCGCAGTCGACGTATGTCGCGCCTGCTCCGGAGGGAACGTTGCCCTCGTGGCCCGCGGTATCCGCGACCGCGACGATGTGCTTCGGGCAGCAGCATCGACACATTCCGGCGTCCGGTGACCCGATCTTGCGTGGTGGCGCCGAGTCGGCGTCGAAGATGACGTGCCGGTTGCTGAGCAGGACCTGGACGCTTCGGTCGGAGCGGAGGACGGCGAAGCAGGCGAGCGTCCCGGTGTCGCTCCCAGACGTCTCGTTCTGGATCGATGCGCCGGCGTGGACGTCCACGTCACCCACCCACCCGAGTCGTGCCCGTCAGCGCGCCGATGTTCAGCACCTCGAGGACCGGGCCGATGTGACAGCAGACGCTCTCACCGCGGTGATTCACGCCCCATAGCAGGCCAACCGCCGTCCCGCGTTCCGTCCGCAGGATCGCGCCCGAGTCGCCCTCCGCCGAGAACGGACCATCGCCGTCCGGGTGCACGAGGATCTGTTGCGGCGCGTGCTGGGTGCGGCCGTCGAGAACCGCCACGTCCGGATAGGCGATATCGACGACGATCCCCGCGGTCGTCCCGGTTGCACCTCCGGTCTTCGTGACGCGGTCGTCCGGCGCGGCGACGCCGACCGAGAGTTTGCGCCGCCGGCGCCATCGGCGCCGCCGACGGCCCGCAAGATCGGCCGAGGCGACGGCGCAGTCGACGTGGTGGTCGACGCCGCCGAAGGCCACGATGCCTCGCTTCCCGTACAGCGAGCGGCCGAGCTCGCGGAAGGACGGGGCGCCTTGGGGCCCGTCGACGAGCCAGACCGGCGCGTCTTCCGGGGCCCCGCCGCCGAAAAGGACATGGTGGTTCGTAAGCAAGACCGCTCGTCTGTCGTGGAGCGTGACCGCGAGGCAGCCGAGCGTCCCGGGGATGCCGAGCGAGTTCGCGATGCGCGCGCCCGGACTCGCAGGGGCGAGCGTGACGCCGGAGGCCGACCGCGTGGCGATCTTCTCGACGACGTCGGTCGGGCGTCCGTGCGCCGAGGCCGGGACGAGCTCCTCTGGTCGCACGCGATCCAGCGGCCGCTTCTCGCCTACGTAGACGCGCCAGGCGAGGACGTCGGTAACGGTGCCTGCGCATTCCTTCAGGCCGAAGCCGACCCCGACGACCCCGGGGATCGCCCGTAGCGACGGCGGCACGGCCGCAACGCTCTGATGCTCAGGCCGCCGCAATCGCCGCCTCGCTCTCGAGCCGGTCGATGATCTCCTCGAGCGTCTCACACGTCTGCACGAGCTCGATCAGCAAGCCGGCGTCGTCCTCGACCGCGCGGCGGAGCTCGGCGCTGCCCTCGACCCGGAGCGCGTCGCAGAGCGCCTCGACGAGATCCGAAAGCCGGTGCCCTGCGACTTCCACGGGCAATGCGGTCGTTCCGTCGCGCAGCGCGTTCATGCTCGCCGCGACGAACGCCGGCCCCTTGTTTCGGTGCCACGCGAGCATCACGCGCCGGCGGTGATGGATGAGCGAGCGCACCTCGCTCTCGTGGCGCCGCACTGCGTCGAGGAGCGCCCGGCCGGCAGCGGAGCGCTCGACCGCGGTCTCGATCTCGGTCACCTGCGCCAGGATCGACGGTTCCGCTAGCTCGTCGCCAGGCACGTCGATCTCGTCCGCCGCGGTCGTCCTGGACCCGACCACGATCCCCGTCGCCACGTCGATCCCGAGTGCCGCGAGCACCGGACGGATATGGCACGCTGCGGCGCGCCCGGTCAGGATCTCGACATCGCGGTCCTGACCGCCGGAGATCGTCTTGACCCTGATGAATGTGCCTCCCCAATGAAGGCCAACCACGTGCCGGTCGTTGTCGACCCAGATCGAGCCGGAGTCGCCGTGATCGCCGAAGAGCGTGCCCTCGAACCGGAGCCGGTTGGCGCCCGCCGGGGTGGCGGAGACCGTCCCACCATGGAAGGCCGCGATGATTTCGGCTTGGGAGTGGGGCTCGCGCGGGCTGATCTCATACGTCTGCGAGTAATTCGACCCGGCCGTCGGCAGTGCCTCGAGCTCCCACCGGATGACGGTGGACGCCGGCTGGCCGCCCTGCGCCGGAATCTGCTCCTCGAAGCACAATTCGACGATGGTTCCACTGGTCACGCCCGTGGCCTTACCGCGCTTGCGTACGGTGACTGGCGTGGCGGGCGCGCCTGCACGCCGGGTCGTCCCGGTGGGGCAGGGACCGGTGACATGGTCTCGGCTACGAGGTCGCGCACCGTCTGCTGTACCGCCCCGATGTCCGGGATCGTGTTCTCGAACGCCACGCCGTCGTTTAACTGGACGACGCCGCAGTCGACCCAGTACGTGCGGGCCTGGAACTGCTGCTCGGCCCGTACCGCATTCGGTGCGACCTCTCCCACGACGTGTGCGACAGGCTTGTTGCAGGGGACGTCGGCGAAGGCGCTGCGGCTCGGCTGGTAGATCGCGGGCCGCACGTCGCCGCCCTGATCCGGGACGAACACGTGTTGGTTCGTGAGGATGTAGAAGTGCCCGCCCTTCTGGACGAAACAGCCGATCGATCCGCTCGAGCCTTGTATGCCGTACATCTCGCGAGAGATCTCGAGGCCCGGCTTGAGCGCGGAGCTGCAGTGGGCAATACGCGGGCCGAGGACGATGACGTCGGTTGGTATGCCGTCGATCTCGGGCGGGATCCGCTCCGCGGGCGCAATCTCGTCGAGCGGCCGCTTCGCCAGGACGTAGACGCGGAACGCGTTTTGCGGCTGAGCCTCCCCGGCGGTCTCCTTCAGGCCGAAGCCGATGCGGACCACGCCGGGGATAGCCCAGAGCTTCTTGCGCGCCTCATCTGCGTCAAGCAGGGTCTGGAGATCCACCATCGGCGGCCCGACCTCGGGACTGTTCGTAGCCGGCGGGGCGCCCTCTTCCACGCGCCTCTCGATACGTGCGGCTTCCGCCGCGCACGAGAAGCGCCACCGTCACAGCTCTCCGCTCAAGGCTGCGGTTGACGCTAGATCATCCCCGTGCCGACTTCAAGCTACGCGGGGGCATTTGATCGTCAGCATCGGGTGGCATCCCTCGGTCTGCCGCGCGAAGACCTAGGACCAATCGACCAAGGAGCTCGGAGCCGTTCAGCAGAGCTACAAAACCGGGCCGTGCTGTTAGGCCGATCTCGCTGATTTCAGGATTGCGACACGGAGAGGCGCCGGAGTCGAACTGACCGAGCCGTGGGTTGCACGGCCGCACCGGTTTCGAAGACCCGACCCGCGTCGTGCGCAAAGAGTCGACTCTTGCGGCCACATTGCTCCTGTCGTGGCATCAGGCCCATGGCGATTTAGGATTTAGAACGGGTGCGTCGTTTTCGCGGCTGCGTGCCTCTACCCCGCTACAGCTGCCAGTTGCGTGCGTCATACAACGGCATCCCAAGTTGAGCGGCGCGGAGGGCAGCTTCGCGATCGGAAACGCGGTTTCCGCTCGGTGTCAGGGGGACGCGCGGTGCTGACCGGAAACTGTAAGGACTGGTGCGCGGTACGACGCCGGGGATGCGCGTGGGGTTCGAAAACTCGGTCACTCGGTCGGGAGGTCGCAGAGGTAGCGGCCGGGGTAGCGTCGGCTTTCCCGTCTGTTGGAGGTCGCGCGTGCTGTGGTCGCTTGCGTACTTGGTCGTTCGCCGTCTGTTCGAGCTGATCGTGCTCTGTTGCCGGTCACAGGAGTCGAAGGAGCTGGAGATCCTTGTGCTGCGGCACGAGCTCTCGATCCTGCGCCGGCGGCCGCAGCTGCGAGAGGCGGATCGGGTGTTCTTGGCGGCGTTGAGTCGCGTGCTGCCGCGTCGGGCCTGGTCAGCCTTCTCGGTCAGTCCGCGAACGCTGCTGCGCTGGCACCAGCGGCTGGTGGCGCGCCGCTGGACATACCCGCATCGTCGGCCCGGCCGTCCACCTGTCAATCGTGAACTCGAGGCTCT
>NZ_DATCNW010000214.1:0-8778 GCF_036565025.1 Pengzhenrongella sp. | reverse complement strand
GGAAACCGCAACGTCCGAGCGTTGACGTCCTATAGGACGTCAACGCTCGGACGTTGCGGGGGAACTTCGGACGTTGCGGGGGAAGCTGGTCAGGAGCGGGGGCTACCGGTCGTGGTGAGGTCCGGGTCGAGGTCGGGGTCGAGGTCGGCCTCGGCTGCGGCCGCCGCCGCCGCGGCTGCGGCGTGGTGGGCCAGGACCGGGTGCGGGCCGGTGGTTCCGTCCCGCTCGGCGGCGATCGCGCGGATGCGGTCCCTCGAGAGGTACCAGCCCACGATCAGCAGCGGGACGATGATGACGATGGACGCGACCGTCCAGGTCCCCACCGGCGAGTCGAACGCCATCAGCACGACGACGGCGACCAGGAACGCCAGCGTCAGGTAGCCGGTGTACGGCGCTCCGAACAACCGGAACGACGGTCGCACGGCCAGCCCCTTGCGGGCCAGCTTCTGCAGGGCGATCTGGCAGAGCATGATCATTCCCCACGCGGTCAGGATGCCCAGGGACGCCACGTTCAGCACGATCTCGAACGCGCTCGCGGGCACCACGGCATTGAGGATGACGCCGAGCCCGGCGACGGCGGCGGTCAGCGCGATCCCGCCGTACGGGACCCCTCGCTTGTTCATCCGGCCCGCGAACCGGGGGGCGGAGCCCGCCATGGACATGGAGCGCAGGATCCGCCCCGTCGAGTACAGCCCGGCGTTCAGCGACGACATGGAGGCCGTCAGGACCACCAGGTTCATGATCGTGTCCGCGCCGTTGACGCCGATCGAGCCGAAGAAGGTGACGAACGGGCTCTCGGTGGCCTTGTACGCCGTGTACGGCAGCAGCAGCGAGAGCAGCACGAGCGAGCCGACGTAGAACACGACGATGCGCAGGACCACGGTGTTGATGGCCTTCGGCACGATCTTCTCCGGGTTCTTGGTCTCGCCGGCCGCCGTGCCGATCAGCTCGATCGAGGCGTAGGCGAAGACGACGCCCTGCATGACGACGACGGCGGGCAGGATTCCCTGCGGGATCAGGCCGCCGTTGTCCGCGATGAGGCTCATGCCGACCTGGTGATCCGCCACGGGCGTGCCGAAGATGACGAAGTAGACACCCACGACGAGGAAGGCCACCAGCGCCGCGACCTTGATCAGCGCGAACCAGAACTCCATCTCGCCGAAGACCTTCACCGACACGAGGTTGAGCCCGAGCACGATGAGCAGGGCCGCCAGGGCCCAGAGCCATTGCGGCACCGAACCGATCCACGCCACGTACTTGGCGAAGAAGTGCATGTAGAGGGCGATCGCCGTGATGTCCACGATCGAGGTCATGGCCCAGTTGAGCCAGTACATCCACCCCGTGACGAAGGCCGCCTTCTCGCCGTAGAACTCGCGGGCGTAGGAGACGAACGACCCCGACGTCGGCCGGTGCAGCACGAGCTCACCGAGCGCGCGGAGCACCAGGAAGGCGAAGAAGCCGCAGACGGCGAACGATATGACCAGCGCCGGACCGGCGCTGGCCAGCCGGCCGCCGGCGCCGAGGAAGAGCCCGGTCCCGATGGCCCCGCCAATCGCGATCATCTGGACCTGGCGACCCTTGAGGCCCTTGTGGTACCCGGCGTCCTCTGCGGTCAACGAGCGGTCGGGGACGTCCGCCACCAGGTCGTCGTCTCTCGATTTCAGGGGTGTGCTCATGGACGAGCTCCTTCTTGCGTAGTCGTGCATTCGCGAACGCACTGATGCCGGCCCGTCGTTGGGCCGGACTGTGTTCTACGGGTCGTCGTTCTACGGTTCGTCGTCGAAAGAAAGGGGGGCGAGCTCGCCGACCGGCAGCCCGCCGCCGAGCACCGGCGTGGTCGCCAGGCCGGACAGCGCCGCCGGGTCCACGCCGAGCCGGATCAGTGCCTGGACGGTCACCGGCATCCTGGCCCGGTCCCCGCCGTCGGAGATCTTCACGGCGACCGTGCGACCGTCCGGCAGCGCCGTGACCTGGACGCCCTCGAAGCCGTCCTTGGCGAGCAGCCCCGGGACCCGGCGCATGAGCGCGGTGACGTCCCTGCCCTCGCCGGCCACCTGGCCGGGGTGGCTCGTCATGGCGGTCGCGACCGCGCGCTCCGCGGTCCCGGGCGCGCCGGTCCTGATGCGGCTGAACGCCGTCGCCATCGCGCGCAGCGAGAGGGCGAACACGGGCGTCCCGCAGCCGTCCGTGCTCGCGTGCCGGATCCGTTCGCCGGTCAGCTCCTCGACGACACCGTGGATCAGCCGCTGGAGCGGGTGTCCGGGTTCGCAGTAGCCGTCGACCGGCCAGCCGTTGATGGCGCAGGTGGCCGCCATCGCGGCGTGCTTGCCCGAGCAGTTCTGGGTCAGCCGGCTCGGGACCCCGCCCGACCGCAGCCAGGCGTCCCGCTCGGCCGTGCCGTAGGGCAGGTCGGGCACGTTCCCGAGCGCCGACGGGTCCAGGCCGTGCGTCGCCAGGATCTGCCGGGCTCCGGCGACATGGTCGGCGGAACCGGAATGGCTGGCCGCGGCCAGGGCCAACAGGTTCGGCGGCAACCGCAGCCCGGCCCGGACCAGGGCGACGGCCTGCAGCGGCTTGAGCGACGAGCGCGGGAAGTACAGCGCCAGCGGATCGCCCGCCGAGAGCAGGGTGCGTCCGGCGGGGTCGACCGCGATCAGCGAGCCGCAGTGAACGCTCTCGACCACGTCCCCGCGGCGCTGCACGGCGAGCGGGACGTGCAGCGGCAGCCGGTGCCCGGCGGCGACCGGCCGGGACAGGCTCGAGATCTCAGAGATCCTGATCGGCCCCGTCTCCGATGATCGTCTCGACCGCAGATCCGACGGCGGCGAGATGGCGGCGCATCGCCTCGGTGGACTCGGCTTGCGAGCCCCTCTTGATGGAGTCGAAGATCGCCTGGTGCTCGGCGTCGGAGTCCGGCCGGCGGTTGGTGATCAGGTTGATCGTCTCGGACTGGTTCGCCATGGCGTCCCGGATCGTGGTGATGATCTGCTCGAAGACCGCGTTCCCGCTCGCGTGGGCGATCGCGACGTGGAAGTTCGCATCCAGGCTGACCCAGATCTGCGGGTCGTCCTCGCCTGCCATGGACTCCATGAGCTCGCGGAGCGCCTCGAGGTCCTCCTCGGTGCGTCGCGTCGCCGCCAGGCCCGCCGCCGGGATCTCGATGTGCGGCCGGGCCTCCGCCAGATGCCGGGCGGAGAACCCACCGAGCACGAGGTCCCGCGCGACGTGATCGGAGACGACGAACGTCCCCCGGCCGGTCCGCGTCGACGTCAGGCCCAGGGCGTCGCAGGATCGCAGGGCCTCGCGGATCACCGACCGGCTCACGCCGTACTGCTTGGCCATCGAGTTCTCCGAGCTGAGCCGCGTGCCCACCTCGAGCTCGCCGGCCTCGATCGCCTGCCGCAGCGCGCTGAAGACAGCTTCGGCCGCGCTCACCCGAACGATCGGGGCCTGCCCTGCTGTCCAGCTGTCTGACAGGTTCATCGGGTCAACGTTCCATGGCTCCCGATCCGCGTCAATTTGTTCAACGATGACGCCCGGGAAGTCTCAGTCCGTGAGACCGTCCAGGATCGCCGCGGTCCCCGACACGCCCAGGCGCGTCGCACCCGCGACGATCATCGCGAGTGCGTCCGGGGTGCTGCGGATCCCGCCGGAGGCCTTGACGCCGAGGCGCCCGCCGACGGTCTTCGCCATCAGCTGCACGGCGTGGACGGTCGCGCCACCCTTGGGGTGGAAGCCCGTGGACGTCTTGACGTAGTCCGCGCCGGCGGCCTCGGCGGCCCCGCAGACGGCCACGATCTGCTCGTCCGTGAGCACGGCAGACTCGATGATCACCTTCAGGACCACCGGCGCCGGCGCGGCGGCGCGCACCGCGGCGATCTCGGCGCGCACCGCCTCGAACTGGCCGGTCGTGGCCAGCGCGAGGTTGATGACCATGTCGATCTCGTCCGCCCCGTCCGCCGCGGCGCGAGCCGCCTCGGCGGCCTTGACCTCGCCGTGGTGCGCGCCGGACGGGAAGCCGCACACGACGGCGACCTTGACCTCGCCGGTGCCGGTCAGCGGCAGCATGCTCGGCGAGACGCACACCGAGTAGGCCCCCAGCGCGCGGGCCTGCGCCACCAGCTCGGTCACCTGCTCGGCGGTCGCCTCGGGCTTGAGCAGGGTGTGGTCGATCAGCTGAGCGACCTGCGTGCGGGTGGGCGTCGACATGGTGTGTCTCCTGCGAATGGTCCGTGCTTCAGCCGGCGGGTCGCGCCGGGGCGATCAGCTGAGAACCGCGCCGCGCGAGGCGGAGCCGACGAGCTTGGCGTACTTCGCCAGCACGCCGCGCGTGTACACGGGGGCCGGCGGCGTCCAGCCGACCTGCCGCGCGGCCAGCACGTCGTCGGCCACGAGCAGGTCGAGCGTGGAGTTGCCGACGTCGAGCCGGATCCTGTCGCCGTCGCGGACGAAGGCGATCGGGCCGGCGTCGACGGCCTCGGGCGCGACGTGTCCCACGCACAGACCGGTCGTGCCGCCGGAGAACCGGCCGTCGGTGAGCAGCAGCACGTCCTTGCCGAGGCCGGCGCCCTTGATCGCGCCGGTGATCGCGAGCATCTCGCGCATGCCGGGCCCGCCCTTGGGGCCCTCGTACCGGATGACGACAACGTCCCCGGCCACGATCGTGCCGTCCTCGAGCGCGTCCATCGCGGCACGCTCGCGGTCGAACACCCGCGCGGTGCCCTCGAACACGTCGGAGTCGAAGCCGGCCGACTTCACCACGGCGCCCTCGGGGGCGAGCGAGCCCTTGAGGATCGTGATGCCGCCGGTCGCGTGGATCGGGTTGCCGAGCGCGCGCAGGATCTTGCCGTCCGGGTCCGGGGGGTTGATCTCGGCGAGGTTCTCCGCGACCGTCAGGCCGGTGACGGTGAGGCAGTCGCCGTGCAGCAGACCGGCGTCAAGCAGGGCCTTCATCACCACGGGCACCCCGCCGACGCGGTCCAGGTCGTACATCACGAACTGGCCGAACGGCTTGAGGTTGCCCAGGTGCGGCACCTTGGCGGCGATCCGGGTGAAGTCGTCGAGCGTGAGGTCGACCTCGGCCTCGTGCGCGATGGCGAGCAGGTGCAGCACGGCGTTCGTCGAGCCGCCGAACGCCATGACGACGGCGATCGCGTTCTCGAAGGCCTTCTTGGTCATGATGTCCCGCGCGGTGATCCCCAGGCGCAGCATGTTGACCACGGCTTCGCCCGAGCGCACCGCGAAGTTGTCGCGGCGGCGGTCGGCCGACGGCGGCGCGGCCGAGCCTGGCAGCGACATGCCCATGGCCTCGGCGACGGACGCCATCGTGTTCGCGGTGTACATCCCGCCGCACGCGCCCTCGCCGGGACAGATCGCGCGCTCGATGCGGCCGAGGTCCTCGGTGCTCATCAGGCCCTTCGCGCAGGCCCCGACGGCCTCGAACGCGTCGATAATCGTGACGTCCTTCTCGGTGCCGTCCTCGAGCTTGACCCAGCCCGGCATGATCGAGCCCGCGTAGAGGAACACCGAGGCGAGGTCGAGGCGGGCTGCGGCCATCAGCATGCCGGGCAGCGACTTGTCGCAGCCGGCGAGCAGCACGGAGCCGTCCAGGCGCTCCGCCTGCATGACGATCTCGACGCTGTCCGCGATCGTGTCGCGCGAGACGAGCGAGAAGTGCATGCCCTCGTGGCCCATGGAGATGCCGTCGGAGACGGAGATGGTGCCGAACTCGAGCGGGTAGCCGCCCGCGGCGTGCACCCCGTTCTTGGCGGCCTTCGCGAGCCGGTCCAGGGACAAGTTGCACGGCGTGATCTCGTTCCACGAGCTCGCGACGCCGATCTGCGGCTTGGCGAAGTCCTCGTCGCCGAGCCCGACGGCGCGCAGCATGCCGCGCGCGGCCGTCGCCTCGATGCCGTCGGTCACCTGCCGGCTGCGGGGTTTGATGTCCGGGGTGCCTCGCCCGGTGCCGTGCGTGGTCCTGCTGTCAGCCGTGGGCTCGGTCGTCGCGGTCATGCCCGCGAGTCTAGGACGGCGGGTGGGAGCGCAGGTCCGCGGGTCGCAGGGCGGACAGACGCCGCGGGCGAGGCTGGCCCCGCCTCAGCCCTCGCGTGCCTGCCAGGTGCACACGCACGCCTCGTTGCCCTCGGCGTCGGCCAGCACCCAGAACGCGGGCGCGCGGGCGTCCGAGACCAGGTGGCCGCCCGCCGCGATCGCGGCCGACACCCGGGCTGGCGCGACGTCGTGCGGAACCGAGACGTCGAGGTGGACGCGGTTGCGCTGCGGCCGGGGCTCGTCCATCTGCTGGAACCACACCGCCGGGCCGATGCCGTCCGGGTCGATCAGCGCGGGGGCGCCGCCGTCGGAGGCGCTGCCGCCGCCGTCGTCGGGCAGGGTGCTGTCGCGGTAGGAGAGCACGGCACGCCAGAACGGGCGGACCGCCGCGATGTCGAGCGCGTCGATGCCGATCTCCAGGGTGGCCGGCCGTTCGGGCTCGCCCGGGATCTCGAGCTCGTCCGCGAGCGAGGTGATCTGCGCGGCGAGGTTGACGTCCCTGCTGGTGAGGCCACCGGCGTCGTGCGTGATGAGGACGATGCGCACGCGGAAGTAGCGCAGATCGACGTCGGGATGGTGGCCGGCCGCCTCGGCCAGGTCTGCGATGCGGCGCACGAACTCGACGCCGCGCACGAAGTTTCCGGTGCGGAAGCTCCCCCGGACCGCGCCGAGCACGACCCGCCAGTGACGCGCGTCGACCGCCTCCTGGACTGCCTTGTCGGTAAGTTTTTCGACCATGCGTCCACTGTGGCATCGGCCACCGACAAACCGCCCGCCGGGGGGCTTGCAGTTGACGTAGCGTCAACTTGTAGCGTCCTGCAACGAGGGCGGATGGTCCGCTCTCGACGATGTTGGACACGACGAGACGCAGCGGATGGAGGCGGGCATGAAAAGCACGAGCACGAGCACGAGCACGTGGACGATCGGCGAGCTCGCCAGGCTCTCGGGCGTCACGTCGCGCACGCTGCGGCACTACGACGCGATCGACCTGCTCGCACCGCGCGCCGTCGGGGCCGGTGGGCGCCGGGTCTACGGGCGGCGCGAGCTGCTGCGGTTGCAGCAGATCCTCGTGCTGCGCGAGCTCGACGTCTCGCTCCCGACGGTCGCGGAGATCCTGTCCGACGACGGCGGGCCGGGCGCGCGGAGAGTCGACCGGCTGCGCGAGCACCATGAGCGCCTGCTGGCCGAGCGGGACCGGTTCGACCGGCTCGCGCGGACCGTCGCGTCCACCATCACGGCTCTGGAGAAAGGTGAGGACATGGCGGCGGACAAGCTCTACGAGGGCTTCGACAACAGCCAGTACGACGCCGAGGCGCGCGAGCGCTGGGGCGACGAGCCGGTGGACCGCGGTGCGGCGGCGTGGGAGCGGATGGGCCCGGCCGGCCAGGCCGAGCACCACCGCGAGACGGCGGCGATCGGTGCCGGGCTCGCGTCCGCGATGGCCGACGTCGTGGCAGCGGGCGACGAGCGCGTGCAGGGCCTGGTCGCCCGGCACTACGCGCAGGTCGCGATCTTCTGGACCCCGAGCGCGCAGGCGTACCGGGGCCTGGGCCAGATGTATGTCGACGACGAGCGCTTCCGCGCCACGTACGAGGCCTACGCCGAGGGCCTCGCGGAGTACCTCCGCGACGCCATGTCGATCTACGCCACGGCACGCCTGGCGTAGGACCCCGCAGCGGCCGGCAAGCCGGCGGGCCAGCGGTCAGGCAGCGGCCCGTGGGCCCGCGGCCCCGTCCGGCCCGCACGGCCCGCACGGCCCGTCCGGCCCGTCCGGCCCGTCCGGCCCGTCCGGCCCGCAGACTGCGCACATCCGCAACGACTGCGCACATCCGATGTGCGCAGCGGACACGGATGTGCGCAGTCTGCGTCACGGCCGGTACGGCGCACGGCGGCGCGGCGCGACTCGTGCTAGCTGGGCAGGGGTGACGTCGAACGTTCCCGCGGGAATGCTCTGCGCCGAGACGGAGCGCCTGCGCCATCCTGGCGGCTTGCGGCGTCGGGTCGTCCTGGCGGCTTGCGGCCTCAGGTCGCCGGGTTGGGCTGGACCACGCACCACTCGTTGCCCTCGGGGTCGAGCAGGACCTGGAACGACCCAGGGCCGTCGCGATGAATGTCGCCCACGCGCCTGGCACCGAGGGCTTCTGCCTCGCGGGTGGCCGCCGGGATGTCCGAGACGACGACGTCGAGGTGCAGTCGGTTCTTCACCGTCTTGCCCTCGGGGACTTTCTGGAAGGCGAGCCGGGTCCATCCCGGTGGATCGACGTAGTGCCAGGACTCGTCCCGCTCGCGCGGTTCCCCGCCGAGTACGGCTGACCAGAACTGGGCCAGCACGGCAGGGTTCGCGCAGTCGACCACGACCTCGTCAATTCGTCCGATCACGCCGCGATGCTATCCGGACCGCCGCCCGCGCCAGAGTTCTCGCGGGCCGGGACGCAGACCGCCCCATCCGTGCGCCGCCCCCATTTCATGGGCGGTCGCGGCCGACGGTGTCGTCGAACTGGGACTTGTTGTCCTCCCCAGAGCCGAATCAGGACAACGACTCCCAGTTCGGCGCTTGGCTCGAACGCGTTCCAACAGGAATGCCGTCGCTAGCGGGACCTTCCTGGCTAGCTGGATCGTGAGTGGTCCCGGCTGAGCGTTCGGTGGGTCATTTGGGTGCGTTGACCTGGGGAGATGTTCGGTTTGGGGCTTGACTTCGTCGACCGAACAGTGTATTACCCATATATG
>NZ_DATCNW010000213.1:0-2859 GCF_036565025.1 Pengzhenrongella sp. | reverse complement strand
GGCGCCAGCCGCGCCCGGGCCTCGACGCGCTCGAGCACGGTGCGCAGGATCGCGTCGGCCTCGCCCTGCGGATCGAGGAACGCCGCCGCCGACCAGACCTGCGCCACCGACCAGCCGAGCCGCTCGAGTCGCTGCGCGAGCTGCCGGTCGCGCACCCGCACACTCGGCTCCGCGACGTAGGCGTCGTCGTCGGTGAGCACCGCGACGACGAGCTCGCCAGGCAGGTCACGATGGCCGACGGCGAGCGGGATCCGGGACCCGCCGGCGACCCCGTAGTCGATCTCGACGAGCAGCCCGGCGCGCCACAGCCGTTCGGCGAGGTCCATCACGAGGCGGTCCGGGCTCGCGTCGTCCGGGGCGCTCACGGCGACACCGGACTCGTCGCGCCCGCGCGCGGCCGCGAACGCCAGCAGGTCCGCGAGCAGCCGGGCGCCCGGACCGCGCAGACGCTCGGGATCCAGGTCGTCCGCCGCGAAGCAGCTGACCACCGTGAGCCGGTGACGCGTGGCCCCGAGGGCGTCGAGCAGCAGCGCCTCGCCGCCCGGACCGCTGAGCGGGCCGAACCGGTGCAGCACCCGGCCGTGCGGGGTCTTGCCGAAGCCGACCGAGAAGATGATGGCCTCGCGCCGCAGCCCGGCCACGCCGGTCAGGTCCGCGACGGCGAACGGCTCGGGCCGCCCGGCGTCGAAGAACGCCGCGAGCGACGGGTTGTCCCGCACCTCGCCCAGGACGGCCTCGCGGACCCGGTTCGCGTGGGTCTGCGAGGACGTGATGACGGCGAGCGACTCCTCGGGGCGGGTCAGCGCATGGTTGATCGCGAGCTCGACGACGTGCTCGACCTCGGCCCGCGTGCTGTCGACCGCGCCGGTCTTCGGGTCGGGCATCCCGGAGCCGTCCACCACATCCAGGCGCACGAGCGGGGCGGCGTCGGGCAGGGGGGTCGCCTCGAGCACGCCCGCGTAGCCGTGCTCGGCGAGGAACGCCGTCAGGTACGGGTCACGGCGGGTCGAGTTCGCGCGCAGCGCGACCCCGGGCAGCACCGCCGCGAGCTCGCGCACGGCAGTCCCGGACGCGCACCGCGCGTCGCCGACGACGACGACCTGCCGCCCGCGCACGAGCGCCGCGAGCGCGACCTCCAGGGTGAGGTGCTGCACGGAGTCCAGCACGACCAGGTCGACGGCCTGCACCGGCGGGAACAGCTGGGGGACGATCATCGGCGACGCCGTGACCACCGGACGCAGCCACCGGACCAGGTCCGGGAAGCGCGCCGCCAGGTCGCGCAGGGACGTCAGGCGCTCCTCGCCGAGCTCGGCGAACAGCGCCTCCGCCTGCTCGGCATGGGCGCTCAGGCTGGCCGAGATGTGGTCGACGACGGCGGCGCGCACCGGCGCCGACAGGCTCGCGACGTGCTCGAGGTCGAGCCGCCGGTACTCCGTCGCCAGGCTGGACAGGGCCGCCCCGTCGTACCCGGCGAGCGCGGGATCGGCGCGCAGCAGCTCGTCGAACACGGTGCTCCACCACGCGAGGTCGAGCTCGGCGCCGACCAGCGCCGCGCCGACCCGCCGGCGGTGGAGGTCCGCGAGGAGCGGGTCGAGGCCCGCGGTCCGCAGGGACCGGACCAGCGCGGTGCGCTCGGGCAGGTCGGTGAGGGTGGTGCTGGTGGTGAGCAGCCGGCGGAGCCGGTCCGCGAGCTCGGAGAAGGGGGCCCGCAGCAGGCCGCCGCCGCCCGGCGTCGTCGCGAGCACGGTGTCGAGCTGCTCGAGGTCCTCGCGCACGAGGCGGTACTCGGCCTCGATCGCGCTGAGCCCCACCGGCAGCCGGGGCCACCCGCCGCCCGGGCAGTGCGCCTGCCAGATCTCGCGCTGGTTCTGCACCTCGACGAGCGCGGCGTGCAGGTCGGGGATCGGCCGGCCCGGGCGGCCCATGTCCTTGGCCTGCTTGCGCAGCCGGCGCCGGTGCAGCTGCCCCATCGGCAGGTCGTGCTCGAGGCGCCAGGCCTTGGACGCGGTCGCGGCGACCAGGTCTGCGGCGGTGCGCTCGAAGATCAGCGGCTGGAACACGTCCAGCGCCCCGCGGATCCCGCCGAGCATCTCCAGCTGCTCGCCCCAGGCGCCGACGGTCGTCGCGGGGGTCAGCCCGGTGGACCTCGCGACCTCCTCGGCGCGCACGGCGAGCGCGCTCAGGGTGCGGTCCAGGAGCCGCTCGATCCGGGCGACCGCGTCCGCGGCGGCCGCGTTCGTGACCAGGTCGGCGCCGAACCAGGGCGTCTCCCCGGGCCGCAGCGTGAACGCGCCGAGCGTCGCGGCCCGGGCGAGTGCCTTGGTCAGGCGCTCGCGGCGCGGCGCCTCGAGCGCGCGGGCGACGTCGGGCGCCAGGCGCGCGGTCGTCTGGGGTGCGGGCTGGGTCGAGGTGAGGCGGGCCAGGGCCTGCAGCGCGTCGTACGCGGACGCGCCCCACGGCTCGCGCACCTCGTGCAGCGCGCGCACGTAGCCGCTGAGCCGGCTGCGGCGGGCGACCAGGTCACGGCGCAGCGCGGCGACCCCGGCGGCGTCGACCGGGCGCTGCTCAAGGGTCATTGCGGCCAGCAGCCGGCGCGCGGCCGCTGTCCGCCAGCCGGCGTCCGGCGCGATGTCGAGCACCAGGTCGTCGAGCCCCAGCTCGGCGAGGCGGGTGGTGAGCGCGGTCGCGGCGCGGCGGTGCCCCGGCACGTAGAGCACGGTGCGGCCACGCGCGGCCGCGTCGGCGACGACGGCGGCCAGCGTCCCGGTCGCGTCGCAGCCCGCCGGGGCATCGATGAACAGGTGGCTGCCGGTCGCGAGCACGTCGAGCACGTGGCGCTGCACCGGGTCGAGATCGCCG
>NZ_DATCNW010000212.1:0-8076 GCF_036565025.1 Pengzhenrongella sp. | reverse complement strand
CCACGAGCCTCGACGGCCGGATCGCCGCCGCGGACGGCTCCAGCCGGTGGATCACCGGAGCCGTCGCCCGCCAGCACGCGCACGGACTGCGCGCCGAGGTCGACGCGATCGCCGTCGGCACCGGCACGGTCTTGTCCGACGACCCGAGTCTCACCGCCCGCAACGCGGCAGGCGAGGCGACCGGGCGCCAGCCGCTGCGGGTCGTCGTCGGGCATCGCGAGGTGCCCGCGGGCGCCCGGCTGCGCGGCCCCGGCGGCGAGCTCGTCCAGGTGCGCACGCACGACGTCGTCGAGGTCCTCGCCGAGCTGCACCGCCGGGAGGTGCGCCACCTGCTCGTCGAGGGCGGGCCGACCCTCGCCGCGGCGTTCCTGCGCGCCGGCCTGGTGGACGAGGTGCACGCCTACATCGCGCCCGTCCTGCTCGGGTCCGGTCCCTCGGCGGTCGCCGACCTGGGCATCGGCTCGATCGGTGCCGCGCTGCGGTTCGTGCCCCGTGAGCCCCTCGCGCTGGGGCCCGACGTCCTGATCGTCTCCACCCCCATGTACGCCCCGCCCGCCCCCGTCCTTGAGGAGAAGTCCTGATGTTCACCGGAATTGTCGAAGAGGTCGGCACGGTCGTCGCGATCGGCGCGGCCGGCGAAGGTGACGCGCGCCTGACGGTGCGCGGCGAGCTCGTCACGTCCGACGCCGCGCTCGGCGACTCGATCGCCGTCTCCGGGGTCTGCCTCACCATCGCCGAGCTGGGGACGGGGACCTTCACCGCCGACGTGATGCCCGAGTCGCTGCACCGCACCTCGCTCGGCTCGCTCGTCCCGGGCAGCGGCGTCAACCTC
The DNA here is from genome assembly GCF_036565025.1 of Pengzhenrongella sp. NCBI lineage: Bacteria > Bacillati > Actinomycetota > Actinomycetes > Micrococcales > Pengzhenrongella > Pengzhenrongella sp. The sequence goes on along the minus strand of NZ_DATCNW010000212.1, from coordinate 7,244 downwards.
GAGCGCGCCGTGCGCGCCGACGGCCGGATGGGCGGTCACCTGGTGCAGGGGCACGTCGACGGCGTCGGACAGATCCTGAGCCGGGCGCCCGGCCCGCGGTGGGACGACGTCGTCGTCGCGCTGCCGCCCGAGCTCGCCGGCTACGTCGCGGAGAAGGGCTCCATCACGATCAGCGGCGTCTCGCTCACCGTGACCCACGTCGAGGCGGACCGTTTCGGGGTCAGCCTGATCCCGACGACGCTCGCCGCGACGACGCTCGGCACGCTCGCGGTCGGCGACCCGGTGAACCTCGAGGTCGACGTCATCGCCAAGTACGTGGAACGACTGCTCGTGACCGGACGGGCGGTCGCCCGATGAGCGCCGACAAGATGAGCGCCGGCAGGACGAGCGCCGACCAGCCGATTCGCCTCGGCACCATCGAGGAGGCGCTCGACGAGCTGCGCGCGGGCCGCCCGGTCGTCGTCGCGGACTCCCCGGACCGGGAGAACGAGGCCGACGTCGTGCTGGCGGCCGCCTCGGCGACCCCTGAGTGGGTCGCCTGGACGATCCGGCACTCGTCGGGCTACCTGTGCGCGCCGATGCCGTCCGAGCGAGCCGACGCGCTCGAGCTGCCGCTCATGGTGCCGCACAGCCAGGACCCGCGGCGCACCGCCTACACCGTGACCGTCGACGCGGCGCGCGGCGTCACGACCGGCATCTCGGCCACCGACCGCGCCAAGACGCTGCGCGTGCTCGCCGACCCCGGCTCCGGCCCGGTCGACCTGATCCGGCCCGGCCACGTGCTGCCGCTGCGGGCGGTGCCCGGCGGCGTGCTGCACCGCGCCGGGCACACCGAGGCCGCCGTCGACCTGTGCCGGCTCGCCGGCCTGTCGCCCGTCGGGGCCATCGCCGAGCTCGTGAACGACGACGGCTCGATGATGCGGCTGCACCAGGCCGCGGCCCTCTCGGAGCAGGACGGGATCGTGCTGATCACGATCGGCGACCTGATCGCGTGGCGCCGCGCGCACGACGACCTGCCCGTCGAGGTCACCCCCGGCGAGGCGACCCCGCTGGTCATCCGCGTGCACGGCGGCGGCGTCGCGGCGATGCCGACCCGGCACGGGCCGTTCCGCGTGCACGCCTACCGGGACCTGCGCACCGGCGCCGACCACGTCGCGCTCGTCTCCGCGCACGCGCTCGGGAACGCACCGGTGGTCCGCGTGCACTCCGAGTGCCTGACCGGTGACGCGTTCGGCTCGCTGCGCTGCGACTGCGGCCCCCAGCTCGACACGTCGCTCGCCCGGGCGGCGGCCGAGGGCGGCGTCGTGGTCTACCTGCGCGGGCACGAGGGCCGCGGGATCGGCCTGCTGTCGAAGATCGCGGCCTACTCGCTGCAGGACGCCGGCCGGGACACCGTGCAGGCGAACCTCGACCTGGGCTGGCCCGCGGACCGGCGCGAGTACGGCGCCGCGGCGGCCATCCTGGCCGACCTCGGGGTGCACAGGATGCGCCTGCTCACCAACAACCCGGCGAAGGTGCTGGGCCTGCGCGCGCACGGGCTGGTCGTCACCGAGATGATCCCGCTCGAGGTCGGGCGCACCTCGGAGAACGCGGCCTACCTGGCCACCAAGGAGGCCGAGATGGGGCACCTGTTCACGAACGGCAGCACCCCGACCGAGCCCCCGGCCGACGACTCGATCACTCCCACGATCCACCCCATCCCCGAGGAGACCCCAGCATGAGCGGCGCCGGAGCACCCACCCTGCAGGTCGACGGAACCGGCCTGCGCATTACGATCGTCGCCGCGAGCTGGCACACCGAGGTGATGGACGGTCTGCTCGAGGGCGCGCGCCGCGCGCTCGCCGCCGCGAACGTCACCGACATCCGCGAGGTGCGCGTGCCGGGGTCGTTCGAGCTGCCGATCGCGGCGTCGCGCGTCGCGCACCACGGGGCCGACGCCGTCGTCGCGCTGGGCGTCGTGATCCGCGGCGGCACCCCGCACTTCGACTACGTCTGCCAGGCGGCGACGCAGGGCCTGTCCGACGTCGCGCTGCGCTCGGGCGTCCCGGTCGGGTTCGGGCTTCTGACCTGCGACGACGAGGCGCAGGCGCTGGACCGTGCCGGGCTGCCCGGCTCGAGCGAGGACAAGGGCGCCCAGGCGGTCGAGGCCGCGATCGCCACCGTGATCGCGCTGCGCGGGATCTGACCATGGGCCTGCTCGGTTGGCTGTTCGACGCGCAGGTCGTCATCGCGGGGCACGCGATCCTGTGGCGCGAGATCATCGGCAACCTGTTCGGCCTCGCGTCGGCGGTCGGCGGGCTGCGGCGCCAGATCTGGGCGTGGCCGGTCGGCATCATCTGCAACGTGATGCTGTTCACTGTCTTCCTCGGTGGGGTGTTCCACACCCCGCAGGCCCTCGACCTGTACGGGCAGGCCGGCCGGCAGGTCTTCTTCTGCGCGGTCGCGGTGTACGGCTGGGTCCGGTGGCGCGCGACGCGCCGGGCCGGTGGGGGCAGCGGGCCCGCCGTCGTGCCGACCTGGGCGGGACGCGCGGGCTGGGTCCAGCTGGGCACGGTCGCCGTCGTCGGCACGGTCGGCTGCTTCCTCGTGTTCCGGACGCTGGGCTCGTTCGGGCCGCTCGCCGACGCCTGGATCTTCACCGGCAGCCTGCTGGCGACGTACGGGATGGCACGCGGCTGGACCGACTTCTGGCTGATCTGGATCGCCGTGGACGCCGTCGGGGTGCCGCTGCTGGTGCGGGCCGGGTACTACCCGTCGGCCGTGCTCTACCTCGTCTATGCGGGGGTTGTGTTGTACGGCTTCACGGTCTGGCTCAAGGCGCAGCGGGCCGAGAGCGGGCCGGCGGCGGACGCGCGGACCGCCCCCACCGGCTCGACGTCTAGGCTCAAGGCGTGAAAACGTTCGACTCGCTGTTCGCCGAGCTCTCAGCCAAGGCCGTCAACCGCCCCGCCGGATCGCGCACGGTCACCGAGCTGGACTCCGGGGTGCATGGGATCGGCAAGAAGGTCGTCGAGGAGGCCGCGGAGGTCTGGATCGCCGCGGAGTACGAAGGGGCGGACCGCACCGCGGAGGAGATCTCGCAGCTGCTGTACCACCTGCAGGTCATGATGCTCGCGCGCGGCCTCACGCTCGAGGACGTCTACAAGCATCTGTGAGGCGAGTGACCGTGCCGTAGCGCCGGTCCTCGGTAACCCCTGCCGCGTCCCCGTCCGGCTTCATCCCCGATCGTCCTTCGTGAGGTTTCCCATGTTCCGTATCGCCGTCCCGAACAAGGGCTCGCTGTCCGAGCCTGCCGCGACCATGCTCCGGGAGGCTGGCTACCGCCAGCGCCGCGACCCGCGCGAGCTCGTCCTGCAGGACCCGGACAACGACGTCGAGTTCTTCTTCCTGCGCCCGCGCGATATCGCGGTGTACGTCGGTTCCGGCACCGTCGACGCCGGGATCACCGGCCGCGACCTGCTGCTCGACTCTGGCGCGAACGCGGTGGAGCACCTGCCGCTCGGCTTCGCCGGCTCGACCTTCCGGTACGCGGCGCCGTCGGCCCGGGTCACCTCGGTCGAGCAGATCGACGGCCTGCGCGTCGCGACGTCCTACCCCGTGCTGGTGACCGACCACCTCACCGCCCGCGGTGTGAAGGCCGACGTCGTGCGGCTCGACGGTGCGGTCGAGTCGGCCGTCCAGCTCGGCATCGCCGACGTCGTCGCGGACGTCGTCTCGACCGGGACCACCCTGCGCGGCGCGGGTCTCGAGGTGTTCGGCGACCCGATCCTCGTCTCCGAGGCGGTGCTGATCCGCCCCGCGGCCGGCGGCGAGGTCGGCAACGGCCTGGACACCCTGACCCGCCGCCTGCAGGGCGTGCTGGTCGCCAACGAGTACGTACTGATGGACTACGACATCCCGGTCGGCCAGGTGGAGGCCGCGATCGCGATCACCCCCGGCCTGGAGTCCCCGACGGTCTCCCCGCTGCACAACCGCGAGTGGGCCGCGGTGCGCTCGATGGTCCGCCGCGCGGAGATGAACAACCTGATGGACGCCCTGTACGACGTCGGCGCGCGGGCAATCCTCGTCACGTCGATCCACGCCTGCCGGCTCTGAGCCCGGTGCCGGCGGCCGACGGCTCGCGGAACTCGGCCCGGCGTGCGCTGCACGCACCGTTCCGGCCGCGGGCGGCGCGCGTCGTCGCGCTGATCCTCGCGGTCATCGTTTCCGTGCTCACCCCGGTCCTCGTGTTCACGGTGCCGGGGGAGTACGGGGCGCCCGACCTGATCGGTTTCGCCGGCGTCGGCGTGGCGGTCGTCTGGTTCTGCTGGCGCGAGGCGAGCGTGCGCGTGCTCGTCGACGAGCAGGGCGTCTCGGTACGCAACCTGATGCTGTCCCGAAGGCTGGAGTGGGCCGAGATCGTCTCGGTCCGCTTCGGCGCCGGCCGCCCCTGGGTCCAGCTCGACCTGGCCGACGGCGACACGCTGGCCGTCATGGGCATCCAGCGGGCCGACGGCAAGTTCGCCGAGGCCGAGGCGAGCCGGATGGCGACCCTGGTAGCCCTGCACACCGAAACCCCCCGCAACGACTGACCCCCCACCCCGACCTGTCAGCCCGAGCCCGGTCCCTGCCGCGCGTTCGCGCTGACAACTCGGGAGTGCTCCGACGTGTCAGTCCCGGCGCGGTCCCTGCCGCGCGTTCGCGCTGACAACTCGGGAGCAACTCGCAGTTCGTGTCGACCGGCGTTGAGCGGTCGCGGTGATCGGGCGCTCTGTGCAGCGCTCTGTGCAGCCAAACAGCTCCAGGGGTGCACGTTCGCTGCACAGAGCGCTGCACAGAGCGGGCTCGGGCGGGGCGGGCCGCGGCGCTGGCCGATTGACCCCAAAAGAGCCCCGCTCGAGGCTGGTTGCACGGCTGGTTGCCGCCAAAGTGCGCCAGGGCCGCAGACTGCGCACATCGGCGCGAACTGCGCACATCGGATGTGCGCAGTTGCGACGGATGTGCGCAGTCTGGGTCGGCGCGGCCCGTCGGACCCACGAACTAGGCTCGTTCGTATGGCAGATCCAGCGACCTACCGCCCCGCACCCGGGCAGGTGCCGGACTCGCCGGGGGTCTACCGGTTCCGGGACGAGCACACCCGGGTCATCTACGTCGGCAAGGCCAAGAGCCTGCGCTCGCGCCTCGCCAGCTACTTCCAGGACCTGTCCGCGCTGCATCCGCGCACCCAGTCCATGGTCACCTCGGCCAGCTCGGTCGAGTGGACGGTGGTCGGCACCGAGGTCGAGGCGCTCGCGCTCGAGTACTCGTGGATCAAGGAGTTCGACCCGCGGTTCAACGTCAAGTACCGCGACGACAAGTCCTACCCCTACCTCGCGGTCACCCTCGCGGACCAGTTCCCGCGCGTCACGGTGATGCGCGGCGCCAAGCGCCCCGGGACGAGGTACTTCGGCCCGTACGCGCACGCCTGGGCGATCCGCGAGACCGTCGACCTGCTGCTGCGGGTCTTCCCGGTCCGGACCTGCTCCACCGGCGTGTTCAAGCGCGCCAACCAGCAGGGCCGGCCCTGCCTGCTCGGGTACATCGACAAGTGCTCCGCGCCGTGCGTCGGGCGGATCAGCCCCGAGGATCACCACGCCCTCGCGGAGGACTTCTGCGCCTTCATGGCCGGGGACACCGCGAAGTTCACCCGCCGGCTGACCGAGCGGATGCGGGCGGCCGCCGCGATCGAGGACTACGAGCAGGCCGCCCGCCTGCGCGACGACGTCGCCGCGCTCGAGCACGCGACCGAGAAGAACGCCGTCGTGCTCCAGGACGGCACCGACGCCGACATCTTCGCGCTCGTCGGCGACGACCTCGAGGCGGCCGTGCAGGTCTTCCATGTGCGCGACGGGCGGATCCGGGGCCAGCGCGGCTGGGTCGTGGAGAAGGTCGAGGACGTGACCGACGCCGAGCTCGTCGAGCACCTCCTGCAGCAGGTCTACGGCGCCGAGGCGACCGCGTTCGACGGTTCCGGGTCCCGCTCGCGCGGCGAGCCGGCGCCGCGGGCCCGGGCCGCGGCGGGTGCCGTCCCGCGCGAGGTGCTCGTCCCGGTTCTGCCGCCCGATCCGGCCCAGGTCACGGCGTGGCTTGAGGGGCTGCGCGGCAGCCACGTGGACGTCCGGGTGCCCCAGCGCGGCGACAAGCGCGAGCTCGCCGAGACGGTGCGGCGCAACGCCGAGCACGCGCTCGCGCTGCACCGGACCAAGCGCGCGGGCGACCTGACCACCCGCAGCCAGGCGCTGCGCGAGATCCAGGAGGGGCTCGACCTGGCCACGGCCCCGCTGCGGATCGAGTGCTACGACATCTCCACCACGCAGGGCACCTACCAGATGGCCTCGATGGTCGTGTTCGAGGACGGCCTGCCGCGCAAGAGCGAGTACCGGATGTTCGCCATCAAGGGGCCCGACGGCGACGGCGCGCGCGACGACACCGCGGCGATGCACGAGGTCATCACCCGCCGGTTCCGCCGCTACCTGTCCGAGCGCTCGAAGTCCGGCGACGTCGAGATGGAGTTCGCCGCGGACGAGCTGACCGAGCACGACGGCGGCGCGAACGGCGTGGGCCCGGACGGCCTCCGCCCGGATGCCGGCGCCGCGAAGGCTCACCGCGGGGACGTCGGAGGCCCGGTGGAGTTCCGCCGCGACGGCACGGCAGTCGGGAATCCTGTCGGCACGAGTGCCTCCGCCGGCGGCGTCCCCGGCGTCAGCGGCGAGGTCGGTCCGCAGGTGACCGGCAAGCCGGCCCGGTTCGCCTACCCGCCCAACCTCGTCGTCGTCGACGGCGGCCCGCCGCAGGTCGCCGCGGCCGCGCGCGCCCTGGCCGAGCTCGGCATCGACGACGTCGCGCTGTGCGGCCTGGCCAAGCGCCTCGAGGAGGTCTGGGTGCCCGCGGAGGACTACCCGGTCATCCTCCAGCGCAGCTCCGAGGGCCTCTACCTGCTCCAGCGCGTGCGCGACGAGGCGCACCGGTTCGCGATCACCGCGCACCGCAAGCGCCGCGGCAAGGGCATGACCGTGTCCGCGCTCGACGACGTCCCGGGCCTCGGCCCGGCGCGCGCGGGCGCGCTGCTCAAGGCGTTCGGCTCGGTCAAGCGGCTGCGCGCGGCGAGCGTCGAGGAGATCGCGTCCGTGCCGGGGATGGGGGAGCGCACCGCGGCCGCCGTCGTCGCCGCGCTGGAAACCCCAGCAACCCCAGCAACCCTGGCAACCCCAGCGACCCCACCAACC
>NZ_DATCNW010000211.1:0-18531 GCF_036565025.1 Pengzhenrongella sp. | reverse complement strand
GCCCCGCGCCACGGCGGGTGCCGTGGCGCGGGTCGTGGCAGGCTGCGGGTATGGAACTCTCCCGGCTGGGGCATGCCTGCGTCCGACTCGAGAAGCCCGGTTCCCGGCTGGTGATCGACCCGGGGGCGTTCAGCGCACCGGACGCCGTCGACGGCGCGGACGCGGTGCTGGTCACGCACCAGCACGCCGACCACGTAGCCCTGCCGGCGCTACGCCAGGCCCTGGCGGACGCACCCGCGCTCGAGGTGTGGGCACCCGCCGCGGTGGTCGCGGCTCTGACCGACGGCGCGCCGCAGGTCGCGACGCGGGTGCACGCCGTGAGCGCCGGCGACGCGTTCGACGCGGCAGGATTCGCCGTCCGGGTGTTCGGCGGGCTGCACGCCGTCGTGCACGCGGACATCCCACGCATCGCGAACCTCGCCTACCTGGTGGACGGCGCGGTGCTGCACCCGGGTGACTCGTTCACGCTGCCGGCGACGCCGGTCGACGTGCTGCTCGCGCCGACCGGAGCACCCTGGCTGAAGGCCGCCGAGGTGATCGACTACGTCCGCGCGGTCGGACCCCGGCTCGTGCTGCCCATCCACGACGCGTTCTACTCCGCGGCCGGGTTGGCGCTCGTCGACACCCTGCTCGGGCCCAACGGACCCGGCATCGGCGGCGCGGAGTACCGGCGCCCGACCGAGGGCGAAAAGGTCGCGGTGCGCTGAGGGACTCAGGGCACCGCGCTCACGCGCGGTAGCGCTGGGCGATCTGCTCACTGAGCACGAACCGGTGCAGGGAGTCCGCCTCGCGCTGGGTCGTCCCCACGAACCGGCACCCGTAGCGGTACCCGCGCGGTGCCTCTTCGCGGCGCAGCGTCTCGGCGACGAGGATGAGGTCGTCGAAGACGGTGGCGAAGTGGAACCCGAACTTGTAGCCCTCGTCGAGGGGAACAGCGCAGTGCAGCCGGAACCCGGTGGCGCTCAGATCGAGGATCGTCGCCTGGATCGGGATCTCGGTCTCGGTGAGCTCCTCGCCGGTCATCTCGTACACGAGGGTGACCGGGATGTCGGTGTGCACGCGCACGATCGCGCGCTGCTGGAACGCGGAGATGAGCTCGAGGTCGGTGACGACGATCATCCCCGGGTTCGCCTTCTCCACCGTCACGATGTACTCGCGCCGCCCGCGCACCGTCTCGAACGTGCGCAGGACGGCTTCCTCCCCGGGGGAGGGCAGGGCGCCGAGAACCTCGTCGAGCCGGATGCTGAGCGAGAGGCCGGCGTCGACGCTGACCTCACCACGCGCTACCTCGACGTCGCCGACGACGACGACGCTTGGGCTTCCTTCGAGCACCCTCTTCCACCACCTGAGATGAGCGAGCACGGAGTACGGACCACTCAGGTTACAAGACGAGCGCGCTCGGACGGGGGCGACCGGGAGAAATTTTCACGATTGTCACCCGATCAGCGGATCGCGGAAGACTGCGCGTCTGTGGTGCTCAGCGGGGGTACGCGCGCACCAGCCGCACGACGCCGCTCGCCGACAGCGCGATGCCGAGGCCCGCGACCACCCAGTTGAGCCAGAACCCGTCGCCGCTCCGGATCGGGGACGCCTGGAACGACACGATCACGATGCCGATGATGATCGAGACGGTGGGGGACCACCACCAACTGTCCCGCACCGAGGTCGGAGCGTCCTGATCGGGCTCGGTCGACTCGGGCTCATCGGACGGGATCAGTTCGGGCATGCGAGCAACCTTGCCACGGATGTCCGATCCGTCCGCGGGACGCCCGCTTCGGCCGATCGCCGCGCCACGTCTAGTGCTTGCGTTATGGCAGGCATAGCAGCAAAATGCTGCCATGGCGAAGTCGATCACGATCCGCAACGTCCCGGACGAGACCACCAAGGAGCTGGCTGCCCGGGCGGCACTGACCGGTCGTTCCCTCCAGGAGTACCTGCGGGCGCGGCTCGTCGAGCTCGCCGGCACGCCGGACGCCGAGTCCTGGATGGCCGGCGTCCGCGCGCGTAAGGCCTCCACCGGCGGCGCGGTCGACGTGGACCGGGTCCTCGCGCACCGCGATGCTGACCGCGCGTGACGGTCGTCGCCGATTCCTCGGTGGTCGTTGCCGCACTCATCGACCCGGGCCCTGTCGGCCAGTGGGCGGAGCGGATCCTGCTCTCCGGACCGTTGGCCGCTCCGCACCTGATGCCGGCCGAGGTAGCCAACATCCTGCGACGCTCGGCGCTGGCCGATGACGTCTCGGCGGACGTCGCGTCGCTCGCGCACGACGACCTGCTCGCTCTTCGGCTCGAACTCTTCCCCTATGGGCTGTGCGCCGCCCGGGCATGGGAGCTTCGAGCCAATGTCACGGCGTACGACGCGTGGTACGTCGCGCTCGCCGAGACTCTAGGTGCGCGCCTGGCGACGCTCGACGTGCGGCTGTCCCGCGCGGCCGGACCGCGCTGCGAGTTCCTCCTGCCGCCCGCGCGCTAGGCGTCGGCGGCGACGGGCGACATCTGGCTGGTTCTGGCGCGAGCCGGCAGACGACGGCTGAGCACGACCACCACGACGGCAGCGACCGTCTGGACGAGGGCACCGACCAGGTAGGCGCGGCCCTCGCCGTACCTCGGGAGGAGCTCGAGGAAGATCGTGCCGAAGACCGCGACGCCCAGCGCGAGGGAGGACTGCTGGAACGTCGCGAACAGGCCCGCGGCCGCGCCGGCCGCGTGCGCCGGCACGTCGGCCAGCACGACGCCGATCAGCGGACTCATCACCATCGACTGTCCGGCCCCGACGAGAAGCATCCCGGGGGCGAGGTCGAGCGGAGTCAGCGCCCCACCCGCCGATCGGACGGTGACGGCGAGAACGACCAGTGCCAGGCCCTGCAGCACGCCGCCGGCGGTGATGACCGTGCGACCCCAGCGGGCGACCAGCCACGCGGTACTGATCGAACCGACGAGGAAGGCCGCGCCCATCGGGACGAGCGCGAGGCCGGCCCGCAGCGCCGTCCAGCCCAGCACGAACTGGGTGAGCTCCGCGTAGACGAACATGAAGCCGCCGAAGCCGGCGAAGAACGGCCACGCGATCCCCAGACCGCGGCGGATCCCGGGGAGCTGGACCAGGGAAGGCGCGAGCAGCGGCGCGCCGCCCGCTCGTTCGAGCCGGCTCTCGACCCGGAACAGGGCCCAGGCCAGCAGCGGGGACAGCGCGAGCGAGACGAAGGCCCAGGGCGGCCAGCCCTGGCTGCGCCCCTCGACGAGCGGGACGAGCAGGGCGAGCACCGTCGCGCCGAGCAACGCCGTGCCTGGCAGGTCGACGCGCGCGGGCCGGTCCGAGCGGGTGTCCGGCAGCACCCGGGCGGCCAGCACCATGGCGACGAGACCGATCGGCACGTTGACCAGGAAGACCGGGCGCCAGCCGGTTCCCGCGAGATCGGCCGCGACGAGCAGGCCGCCCCCGAGTTGGCCGAAGACCGCCGCCAGGCCGCCGGTGGCGCCGAACGCGGCCAGGGCGCGTGCCCGCCCCCGACCCGTGGTCGTCGCCTGGAGGGTCGCGAGCACCTGCGGGACCATCAGCGCGGACGCGGCGCCCTGCGCCACGCGCGCCAGCACGAGCGTGGTTGCCGTCGGGGCGAACCCGCACAGGGCGCTGGTCGCGGTGAACGCGGCCATGCCGAGCAGGAACATCCGCCGGCGACCGACGGCGTCGCCGAGGCGGCCGCCGATCACCAGGAACAGGGCGTACGTCACGGCGTAGCCCGCCACGACCAGCTCGAGGGCCGAGGTGCTCGCGGACAGGTCCCGGCCGATGTCGGCCAGGGCGACATTGACCACGAAGAAGTCGGTCATGGCGAGGAAGACCCCCGACAGGAGCACGGCCAGGGCGAGGGGCCGCAGGCCGGGGGTGATGGTGACCTCGGAGGATGCACGCTGAATCGTCGTCGTCATGCGAGAAGCCTCGGTGCGAGTCCAGGGTGGTACCAGGAGCCTGTTCATCCTGGTACTGGCGGCACCTGGTACCAGGCTCGATTCCGCGGCATCATGTTCCGATGACCGTAACCGCTGCCCGCCTCGACCCGGACGCGCTGCGTCGTCGCGAGCTCGCGTCGTTCCTGCGTTCGCGTCGCGAGCGGCTGCACCCGGACGACGTCGGCCTGGCGACCTTCGGACGGCGTCGCACCCCCGGGCTGCGCCGCGAGGAGGTGGCGCAGCTCGCCGGGGTCGGGGTCACCTGGTACACCTGGCTCGAGCAGGGCCGGGACATCAACGTCTCGGTCCAGGTGCTCGAGGCGCTCGCGCGCACGTTGCGCTTCGACCGGCACGAGCGAGCTCACCTGCTGGCCCTCGCCGGCGCCGGCGCCGGCGGCTCGACCGCGACCCACCGAACGGTGCCCGACGGTGTGCTGGCCGTGCTGGCACAGCTCGGGTCGGCGCCCGCCGTCGTGATGAATGCCCGTCGCGACCTGCTCGCGTACAACGACGCCTACGAGCGGATCTTCCCGGTGCTCGCGCAGCTGCCCGTCGAGGAGCGCAACATTCTGTGGCTGGTCTTCACCCATCCGGTCTGGCGGTCCTCGATGCCCGACTGGGAGACCGCCGTGCCGCGCCTCGTCGCGCAGTTCCGCGGCGCGATGGCCGAGCACGTCGCCGAGCCGGCCTGGAAGGACCTGCTCAAGCGACTGCTCGATGCCTCGCCCGAGTTTGCGGCGCTCTGGGAGCGGCACGAGGTGCTCGGTCCGGAGACCGGCTGCAAGCGCTTTCTGCACGCCCAGTTCGGCCTGCTTCGGCTCGACTTCACGCACCTGTGGCTCGACCAGCGCATCGGCACCCGGATGACCGTCTACACCCCGGCCGACGAGGCGACCCGGGCGTCGCTGACGCTCCTCGCCGCCGCTCCGGTCGATTCCGCGGCTCGCGCGGACGTGGCCGAGCTCGTCCACCGGTAATCCGCGCCCGAGCGCGGGCTGTGGACCTGACCAGGACAAACGTTCGCTACATACGTTTCATGCGAACGATTAATTCGAACGTATGGTCGGCTAGAGTCACCGCGTGAGCAACCACACGGGGCAGGGGGGCACCGCGCGGGCCGGCGGTCGACCGAAGGAGTACATCGATGCAGCCGCGCGCGCGAAAGCCTGGCGGGACCGGCGGCGCGCGGACCGCATCGAGCCGCCCACGGCACACGGCGATGCGGCCCTGCTGCCGGAGGCGACCGGCGTGCTGGCGACCGCGGTGCCGGCGCTGGCCGCACTGGCGCAGCGGATCGAGGCTGCGGTCGCCGCACTGACGGACCCCGCAGAGCTCGACGAGCGACTCGAGACCACCCGCGCCGCCGTCGCCCGCCAGGTCGCAGACGCGCAGGCCCAGGCCGCCGCTGCGCGCGCCGAGCTGAGCCGGGCACGGCACGACCACGAGAGCGCAAACCTCGAGCTGGGGGAGGCGACCGTGGCCGCCGCCGAGGCATGGGAGGCCACCCAGGCGGCGGTCGAGGAGCTCGTGCAGGCCCGCGCGGACCACTCGATCGAGGCCGCGCAGCTGCACGAGGCTCGCGACGAAGCGCGCCGTGACCTGCAGTCCGAACGGACCGCGCGGCACGCGGCCGAGGTGTCGCTCGCCGCGGCGCGCGAGGCGCAGGCGGTCCGCCTCGAGGCGGCGGCCGCGGTTGCCGCAGGCCTGCGCGAGCAGCTGGTGGACGTGCGCAGCGACAGAGACGCCATCCGGGCACGACTCGACGCCCGGCCGGAGCCGAGCTTGATCGGGCGGTAGTCCGCCGAGAGAAAACAGTGCCCCGACGGTGCATCACCACCGCCGGGGCGAAGGAAGCACCACGTCTACTGGAGATTCCCTCTGTGTCGATACTCGCCCAGAACTCGCCCCGTCGCGGGACTTTCGCACCCCCGATCACGGTGGCACACGTCACCGACCGCATCACCGCAGCCCGTTGCCATCGGCGCCTTGCCCCTGTCCGCTCGCAGGCAGTCGCCTGATGAGCGTCCCGCACCCCGAGGGAGAACCCCGCATGCCCTATCCGCCGTCCGCCCCGGACTTTTCCGAACCCGACGAGCCCATGCTGCCGCTGGCCAACCCTGAGGCTGCCCGCCGGGCTCGTCGTCAGGCGACGGTCGTCGCCTCGCTCGCCGCGGTCGTGCCGACCGTCCTGGCCGCGCAGGGCATGGCGACGCTGGCCATGGACGTGCTCGGATTCCCGCTCATCGTCGCCATCGCGCTGGCCGGGTTCCTCGAGCTCGCGCTGGTCAGCTCGGCGCTCCTCGCGCGGGCCTCCGCGCTGGCCGGTCGTCCCGGGGGTGCGGATGCCGCCGCGGTGTGGGCGGTCTCGATCGTGTCGGGGACCCTGGCAGCGACGCACGAGTTCGTCGGCGTCGCTCCGGGTGGGGCACGCATCTGGGAGTTCGACCCGCCGTCGCTGCTCGCCGCTGGTGTGCGCGTTGCCGCGCCGCTGGTCGCCGCCTGGCTCTGGGAGCGGGTGCTGACCGCCGCCCGCCGCGAGCACGCCGAGCGCACGCTCGTCGAGCTGCGCCGGGACCGGCGCCTGCTGAGCGTCGCTCGGGCGGCCCTGGCCGTCCGTCGTATCGAGGGCGACGCCACGGCTCCGCAGGACCGGTGGCAGGCCTCGCGGGTACGCCGAGCCCGCCGCCGCCTGGACCGTGCGCACGTCGCGGTCCTGCGCACGGTGCAGCCGGGTGCCGCCGATCTCCCGACGTGGCTGGCTGCGGTCGGTGTCGTCGATGTGCTCCCGGCGGCGACCATCGTCGGCGGTCTCGAGGCTCGGGCGGCCGTCGCTTCGGGCCAGGAGGACGCACAACAGGCGAAAGGGCTCCTCGGTGCGGCGCCGAGCCAGCCGGTGGACGAGGAAGCCCGGCGAGAGCTGGGCTCCGCGCCGCACCCTGACGCGCCCGAAGCGAGCGTGCCGGCCGCCGGCGCGCCGACCGCTGGGCACGATGACGGGCGGAGTCTGGTCACCGCGACCGAGCCGGCTCGGCCGGTGGGGGAGCATTCCACCGGCCTCGCCGAGCGCGCCTACGCCGGCGGCCTCACGAGCTGGGCCGAGCGGGCCAAGGACCTGAGCCGCGGCCTGGACCTCGGCCTCGGCCGGGATGACGCGCAGGCCGCCCCGGCGATCCCGGAGCCGGGCGTCCCCGCGGACGACGCCGCGAGCAAGGTCACGACCGTTCTCGATCTTGCGACTCAGGGGCTCTCGCAGCGCGCCATCGCGATCAAGCTCGGCATCTCCCGATCCACCGTTGCCCGGGTGGTCGCCCGCAACGACCCGAGCGAGACGCCGTCGGACGCGCGGATGCTCCAGCGGGCCAGCTACGGCACGGACCGCCGGGAGGACTAGTGGCCGCCCCGGCCGCAGCGGCCGGGCCGCGAGGCCGGGGGAGCGGTGGCGAGGCGGAACGGGGCGGTTAGGCTCCGGCGGGTGTACCGGGCGATCCTTCTGGACGTGTACGGCACGCTCGTGCACGACGACGACGCGCCGTGGGGGCAGGTCTGCGCGAAGGTCGCCGAGCTGGCCGGAGCCGACCCTGTCGCGGTCGAGCGGGAGTGGTACCTGCGCTGCTACCGGGCGGCGGACCTGGCTCATGGCGCGAGGTTCCGCACCCTGGCGGACCTGAACCTGAGCAGTCTTGTGCAGACGGCCGTGCACTTCGGGGTGCGCGTGGACGCTGCGGAACTGTGCCGCGAGCAGATGGCGTTCTGGGGGAGTGCCCCGTTGTTCCCGGACAGCCTGCGGTTCCTGCGCGAGGTCGGGATGCCGGTGTGCCTGGTCTCCGACGCCGACCGCGGCGACCTGGCCGCGGTTCTGGCGCTGCACGGCATCGTCGTGGACGGGGTCGTGACCAGTGAGGACGCCCGGGCGTACAAACCGCGTGCCGAGCCGTTCGAGCTCGCCCTTGCCCATCTCGGACTCGCCGCCCGCGAGGTGTTGCACGTGGGCGACTCTGCTTCCTCCGACATCGCCGGGGCGCAGGCGTTGGGTATCGACACCGCCTACATCGACCGCTTCGGCCGACCGCGGCCGGAGGTCGCGCCCACCTACGTCGTCACGTCACTGACGGACTTGTTGCCGCACCTGCGCAAGGCGACAACCTTGGCGTAGACGCCGTGCACTGCCGTCGTCGGCCATCGTCCAAGACGCGGGACGTTGGGCATCAGCGCAAGACGAATGTCAACAGGTAGTCGGGGCTGGATCCAGCCCGGCGAACGAACAAGCGTGCGGCCGCCTGGCCCCTGCTCGCGAAGGCCTCGTCAGACTCGGATTTCTGCTCGTCCACGTACCAGTTGTCACCTGTCGGCTTTGGCCCCTGTGCCGTGAGCTCCCAAAGGTCGCCACCAAGAAGGGCCCACGCGCGATCAGCGATCGTTCGGAGCACAGCATCTGCATCAGCAACGCGGTAGGCGATCTCAGCGACACCGCTCTCGTGCAGGTCGACGGCGCGCTGTTGGAGATCGACAGGTAGATCCTCGAACAGTGCGTGTTGACGGTCCACAGGTCTACCTCTCGAAGAGCCGGTGGTTGATGTAGCCAGTCTGATCGACGATCCAGCGGTAGACACTGGCGATCAGGGGAGCGCGAGTGGGCCGTCAGATGCGATCCTCGCCAGTACTGGACACCCTGTGTATCAAGGTTGAGCGTATTCAGGGTGACCTCGACCTGGAACAGCTCCGCGAGGCTCAGAGCCAGCCAAGCCACGGGTGGCTCGGGTGGGCGACGGCCAGCGCGTCGGCGAGCCACGACCGGGCAGGGTCGCTGAGCTTGGGGAGACACGCCTCAAAGTCGGCCTGATCCTTCGGGCGTAGGCCGCGGGCCTTGTGCAGGAGTTGCACCTCGGGACGTAAGTAGTCGATGCCGTCGCGGGTCCACAGGATCTCGTCGAGAGGCCGGCTGATCCGTGCGTCGCGCTTGAAGGTCCGCGTCGAGGGCGTGGTGTCCATCAGGATGACGTCGTACTCCCATGGCGCGGCGCCGCCGGGGCGCAGCCAGAGGTTCTCGCACGTCGTCGAGAGTTCATCATCACCGCGTTGAAGAGGCCGGAAGGTGCCGCTGTCAGCCGACCAGACATCCATCGTCCCTTTGAGGTGATCGCACAATAGGTCGACGTCAGAGCGCGGAATGCTGGGGTCGACGTCGTCGTGACGACGACCGACGCCGGTGAACTCCTCGATGGCCCAGCCGCCCGCGATCCACCAGCGGCCCGGGTAGCCGCGAAGGAGTTCGGCGACGTCGCTCGGCGTCCGAGCCCGCCAGGGCCCATAGAGGCGCACGGCCTCGTCGTGGTTCACGTGGCCAGCGTATCGGCGGCTCGTTCGATGCCGCATGGCACGATCGCTTTCATGGCAACCACCCGCGCAACCTCGTTCGGAGCCTGGGCTAGCGAGTACGAGGAGTGGCGTCCGACTTATCCGGACGCAGCTGTCGACTGGCTGGTTCCGCCGAACGGAGGGCGCGTGGTCGAGGTCGGCGCCGGAACGGGAAAGCTGACTGATCGTCTGGTGGAGCGCGACCTAGAACTGGATGTGGTTGAGCCCGATGGACGAATGCTGCGGATGATCAGTGCGCGTTACCCAAGCCTGCGGGTCCACGAGTCCGTGGCCACCAGTCTTCCACTCGACGAGTCTTCGGTCGATGCGGTGGTAGCCGCGGACGCGTGGCACTGGTTTCCGAAGGCAGAAGCCGCAGCAGAGGTTGCTCGAGTCCTGCGGCCCGACGGCTGGCTTGGGTGTGTCTGGCATGTCCCTGTCTTGCAGCACGACTCGGAGTGGCGGGCACTGAGACTCGACCCGGCCCTCGCGCCCCCCGACGATCTGGACCCGCTGGATCGGCTCGGGCTCTCAACCGGCCGGGCTGAGCAGCGAGCCTTCCGATGGACGTGGATGCTCACTCCCCAGCAGTGGCGAGGTTTCGTGTCGACGGTCTCGCACGTTCGATTGCTCCCAGAAGACGAGTGCCGCACAGCACTTCGTGAGACGGAGCAGCTCGTCGAACGGGCGTGCGCGGCGGCCGGGAAGACAACTGCGCGTCTAACACACGACGCGCTGTGCGTGCGTTGGTACCCGGAGGCATAAGTCCGCAGTAGCTTCCTCATGAGAGCGCGGCTGATCATCAAGACTTGATGTAGCGCCCGGCGTAGCGTGCCCACGGTTCTGCGGCCTTGTCGGCGTGGAGGAACGCCACCTGGTGCTGTAGCCGAGGGCTTCGGCGACGAGCGAGGGCGGGCACTCAAGGACTGAACCTGCGAAGTGATTCACCTGATGCAATACGCAGAGTCCGTTTGTCATAATGTCCCTTATCGGCGTTACGCAGGGAGGCTGGAGAGGACCGGTTCGTCCACGTGAGCAGGCTGACGTCGAGCTGTCGACGTTTCAGCCCGAACGGGACGTTTTCGCTCAGATCCGACGTTTTCAGGTTGAGCCGCAGCTGGGCCGCCGTGCCGCCGGCTGAACTGCGTGTCGACATGTGCGGCGGTGACCAGGCGCAGGCCGGCGCGCGGCCAAGGCGGCCGGACGCGACGTCGTGCGTGACATCGTCGTGCGTGACATCGGGTTGTGGGCGAATGCCAGAACGGCCGCGACCAATCCAGAGCCACTATCGGGCCACACACTGCGTTAAACACCAATTATCCGTAGTACACTTGTACTATGACAGAGACGCTCGATGGTGGGATCCCGCTGGTGCAGGCCGTCGAGGAATACCTCGACTGGCAGGCCCTGGACAAGGCTCGTAGCCCCAACACGGTGCGCGCCTACAAGCAAGACCTCGGCATGTTCGTCGGCTACGCCGCCGGCCTCGACGTGACCGTGCTCGGCCAGGTCGATCGCGAGCTGCTCCGCGCTTTCCAGTCCGACCTCGCCCGCGGGCCCGGCCGCACGGCTCCGCTGTCCGCATCGACCCGGCACCGTCGCCTCGTCGCGCTGCGCTCGTTCCTGAAGTTCTGCGCCCGCGAGCAGTGGAGCCCGGGCGACCTCGGCGTCACGATCGACCTGCCCAAGCTCCCCCGGCGGCTACCCAAACCGCTGGCCGCCGACGAGCTGGCCCGGGTGACCGCCGATGTCGCCGACGGCGTCGAGCTGGACGACGCCGGTCGGCGGGACCGCGCCCTGGTGGCCTTCCTGATCTCGACCGGCGCCCGGATCTCCGAGGCCCTCGGGCTGGACCGCGCCGACTGGAACTCCAGTCGCGTCATCGTCCGGGGCAAGGGCGACGTCGAGCGCACCGTGGTGATCACCGACCGTGCGCGCACCGAGATCGACCGCTACCTCGACGCCCGCACCGACCCCGGCGCCGCACTCTTCGTCAGCTACTCCCCCGGCCAGCCCGGACGACGCCTGAGCGTGCGCGGCGCCGAAGCCATCTGCGCCCGCCTCGGCGCCAAGAACAACGTCACCAAGCTGCACCCGCACCGGTTCCGGCACACCGCCGGCACGATCGTCCAGGACGAGCTCGGCGACCCGCTCGTCACAGCCGACTACCTGGGGCACCACGGCCTCGGGTCCGTCTCGGGCTATGCCGAGGTCAGCTCCCGGCGCCGCCAGGAAGCCAGCGAGGCCCTCAAGAGACGCGGCCTATAGGAGACGAGACCTATACCGAGCGCGGACGAGGGCCGGTACCGATCCACCTGCACCCGGCCGCCCTCCGGCTCACTCGGCGAGACTGATCGCCCCGGTCAGCTCGCGCAGGTCGACGATCGTGTCCACGTCGTCGGCCGCCTGGGCACCGGTCCGGTTGAGCCAGATTCCGTGCAGGCCCGCGGCGGTGGCGGCACGGGCGTCGAGGTCGAGCCGGTCCCCCACATAGACGACGCCGTCGGGCCGAACGTCCAGGCGTTCACAGGCCCGGGCGAAGATGGCCGGGTCGGGCTTCGAGACGCCCAGCAGGTCCGAGGTGAGCACGCTCGCGACGTGGTCCCACAGGCCGGTCCGGCGAAGCTTGTCCTCCTGCTGGGCCTGATCCCCGTTGGACAGGACCGCGACCCGCACGCGGCGTCCCAGTGCCAGCAGGCAAGCCAGCGCGTCCGGGTAGGGGCGCCACGCGTCCTCGTACGCCGCCAGATAGCCCTCGAACGTGGCGTCGAGCCGCCGTTCGCTCCAGTCGCTCGGGTCGATGCCGACGTACGGCAGGAACTCGCGCAGCCTTCGCCGGCGCTGACCCTGGAAGGTCGTCTCGCGAGCCTGGCAGGCGGGGTAGTGCCGTTCGGCCACCTCGTCCCACAGCGCGACCGACGCCGCCGCCCCACCGGGTTCGAGCCAGCCCTCCCCCACGAGCCAGTGCTCGACGGCGGACGCCGCCGTGCCGTCGTGGTCGACGAGGGTTCCGTCGAGGTCGAAGAGCACCAGCCGGACCTGCTCGAAGGCATCCACCGAGTGATCCTCCCAGGTCGAGGGCAGGATGCCCGTCGCCGGGCGCCTGAGCGACACGCCGTCGGCCCGGCCCGAGTCGAGCTTCACCCCGCCGCCTCGCCCCTGCCGCCGTGTCAAGGTGCGCGTGCGTGACCCGCAGCCGTCCGGGCGGTTCTCAGTGCAGCCCTCTGTGCAGCGAAAGTGCACCCAGAGCGCGCATTCGCTGCACAGAGGGCTGCACTGAGCCAGGCGCCGACGCCGGCTCGCCGCGTCGCGCCCACGGCAGCCCGGACCGACACGCCGACGCTCGGGGAGATCCCGCCGCCCCTCCCCCGCACCAGCACTCGCGGGAGGGACCAAAGTCCTAGGTCCGGGCGCCGCTCGGCGATAGAAATGGCACATCTTGTTGCCGGTCGCCGGTGGACCACTACATGTAGTGGCAAATCGGTGGATACTCGAAGAGACGAAGAGGTCCCACCATGACTGACCAACCTTCCCCCGCCGGGGTCATCAAGCGCTCGGGCGCGACCGCCGAGTTCGACGCCGGTCGCATCCGGTCGGCTCTCGAACGGGCGGGCGGTGCGACCGGAGAGCTCGACCACGCGCGGGCGCTCCTGCTGGCCGGGCTCGTCACCGCGACGCTGTCCGACAAGCAGGTCCCGTACCCGCACGTCGAGGATGTCCAGGACGTCGTCGAGCAGGCGCTGATCGGCGCCGGCCACACCGCCACGGCCCGCGCGTACATCGCGCACCGCGAACGTCACGCCCGGCTGCGCGACGACACCCGCACCGTCGTGGAGGTCGGCTCGTCCATCAACGAGTACCTGGACCGCAGCGACTGGCGCGTCAACGCGAACGCGAACCAGGGCTACTCCCTCGGCGGACTGATCCTGAACACCGCCGGCAAGGTCATCGCGAACTACTGGCTCTCGCACGTCTACACCCCCGAGATCGGCAAGGCGCACCGCGAGGGCGACCTGCACATCCACGACCTGGACATGCTCGCCGGGTACTGCGCCGGCTGGTCGCTGCGGGTGCTGCTCGAGGAGGGCCTGAACGGCGTCCCGGGGAAGGTCGAGTCGAGCCCGCCGAAGCACTTCTCGTCCGCCGTCGGGCAGATCGTGAACTTCCTCGGCACCATGCAGAACGAGTGGGCCGGCGCGCAGGCGTTCAGCTCGTTCGACACCTACATGGCCCCGTTCGTGCGGATCGACAAGCTCTCCTACCCCGAGGTGCTCCAGGGCATCCAGGAGCTCATCTACAACCTCAACGTGCCCTCGCGGTGGGGCACCCAGACGCCGTTCACCAACCTGACCTTCGACTGGGTCTGCCCCGAGGACCTGCTCGAGCAGGTCCCGGTGATCGACGGCGTCGAGCAGGACTTCACCTACGGCGACTGCGCCGCGGAGATGGGACAAATCAACCGGGCGTACATCGAGATCATGACCAAGGGCGACGCGTCGGGGCGGGTCTTCACGTTCCCGATCCCCACGTACAACATCACCAAGGAGTTCGACTGGGAGTCCGAGAACGCGGACCGCCTGTTCGAGATGACGGCGAAGTACGGCACGCCGTACTTCCAGAACTTCATCAACTCCGAGCTCAAGCCGAACGAGATCCGGTCGATGTGCTGCCGCCTCCAGCTCGACATGCGCGAGCTGCTCAAGCGCGGCAACGGCCTGTTCGGGTCGGCCGAGCAGACCGGTTCCCTCGGCGTGGTGACGATCAACTGCGCGCGGCTCGGCTTCACGAACGCGGGCGACGAGGCCGGGGCCCTGCGCGACCTCGACCGGTTGCTGGACCTCGCCAAGGACGCCCTGGAGATGAAGCGCAAGGTCATCGACCGCCTCATCGACGAGGGGCTGTTCCCGTACACCAAGCGGTACCTGGGCGCCGGGCTGCGCAACCACTTCTCCACGATCGGGGTGAACGGCGTCAACGAGATGATCCGCAACCTCACCGGCGACACCCACGACATCACGTCTCCCGAGGGCCACGCGATCGCCATCCGGCTGCTCGACCACGTGCGGACCCGGATGGTCGAGTTCCAGGAGGCCACCGGGAACATGTACAACCTCGAGGCCACCCCCGCGGAGGGCACCACGTACCGGTTCGCGAAGGAGGACCGCAAGCGATTCCCGCAGATCCTGCAGGCCGGCACCGACGCGAACCCGTACTACACCAACTCCTCCCAGCTCCCGGTCGGCTTCACCGACGACCCGTTCGAGGCGCTGGACCTCCAGGACGAGCTGCAGAAGAAGTACACCGGCGGCACCGTGCTGCACCTGTACATGTCGGAGAAGCTCTCCTCGGCCGCTGCATGCCGCGAGCTCGTCAAGCGGTCGCTGTCCACCCATCACCTGCCGTACATCACGGTCACGCCCACTTTCTCGATCTGCCCGGAGCATGGCTACCTGGCCGGTGAGCACCGCGAGTGCACCACCTGCGGCGGGCCGTGCGAGGTGTGGACCCGGGTGATGGGCTACTTCCGCCCGGTGAGCTCGTTCAACATCGGCAAGAAGGGCGAGCACGCCGAGCGGATCCACTACCAGGAGTCGGCGATGGCGCGATGAGCATCCCGGCGCGCGCGGACGACCTGCAGATCGCGGGGCTGACCCGGCTGTCCACCTGCGACTGGCCGGGCAAGCTCGTGGCGACCGTGTTCCTCCAGGGCTGCCCCCTGGCGTGCACGTACTGCCACAACCCCGACCTGCTGGACCCGCGCGCGCCGGGCACCGTCTGCTGGCAGCAGGTCCGCGACCTGCTCGCGAGGCGCTCCGGCCTGCTCGACGGCGTCGTGTTCTCCGGCGGCGAGCCCACCCGGCAGGCCGGGCTCGCCGCCGCGATGCGCGAGGTTCGCGACCTGGGCTTCGGGGTGGGCCTGCACACCGCGGGCCCGTACCCGAACCGCTTCGCGGAGGTCCTCCCGCTGTGCGACTGGGTCGGCCTCGACATCAAGGCGCCCGAACACCTCTATGCGGCGGTGACCGGCGTCGCGTCCGGCGCCGCGAAGGCGTTCGCCTGCCTGCGCGTCGTCCTCGACTCGGGCGTTGACCTGCAGGTGCGCACCACGGTGGATCCGACGATCATGTCGCCCGACGACGTCACGGACCTCACCGCCACCCTGCGCGACCTGGGTGTCCGGGAGCACGTCCTGCAGGAGGTGCGTATCGAGGGCACGAGCCCGGAGTTCACCGCGCGCCTCACCGCGCTGCGAGCGATGGCGGGCATCGCCGACAGCGTCTACGCACTCGCCTAGAATCGGCCTCATGAGCACCGCCACCACCACCGATCCGGCCCTCCTCGGCACCATCGCGACCCTCGAGGGGCAGGAACGTGCCCTGGTCTTCACGCGGTTCGACAACGACGACGCCTGGCGCCTGGGCTGCGTGCTCGTCGAGCTCGCACGCGAGCGGGACCTGCCGGTCGTGATCGACGTGCGCCGGGGAACCCAGCAGCTGTTTCACGCCGCGCTCTCCGGCACGACGCCCGACAACGACACCTGGGTGGAGCGCAAGGTCCGCGTCGTGGAGCGGTTCGGGGCGTCGTCGTACCTGGTCGGCCTGCGCGCGAAGGCCAAGGGGACGACGTTCGCGGCCGCGCACGACCTGCCGCTGCAGCAGTACGCCGCCCACGGCGGCTCGTTCCCGGTCCGGATCGCCGACGTCGGCGTCGTCGGCGCGGTGACCGTCTCCGGCCTCGCGCAGGCCGACGACCACGCGCTGGTCGTCGAGGCGCTGCGCAGCTTCCTGGCCTGACCGCCGAGAGCGCCTGATCGCCAACAGCGGAAGGAACGCCCTCGGCGGAACAGGCGCGCTTGCGAGATGCGTTGGGCAGACTGTGAGTGTGCGAACGCTCGGTGTGGAGGAAGAGTTCATGCTGGTTGCGCCCGACGGGACGCCTCGCTCGGTCGCGCCCGCCGTGCTGCAGCACGCGGCGTCGCTCGAGCCCGAACCGAGCCCGGCGATGGGCGTCGCGCAGCCGCCCGGCGGCGTGCTGGTCAAGGAACTCAAGCAGGAGCAGATCGAGACGTCCACGCACCCCTGCGCGGACCTCGCCGCCCTGACGAACGAGATCCGCGCCGGACGGGCCCGCGCGGACGCCTCGGCCCGGCACGCGGGTGCGCACATCGCAGCGCTCGCCACCACCCCCGGCGTCATCACCTCGACCATCAGCCGGGATCGCCGCTCACGTCGGATCAACGAGGCGTTCGGGCAGACCGCCCGCGAGCAGCTCACCTGCGGCTGCCACGTCCACGTGCAGGTCGCCGACGACGACGAGGGCGTCCTCGTCCTGGACCACCTGCGCCCCTGGACCCCGACCCTGCTCGCGCTGAGCGCGAACTCCCCGTTCTGGCAGGGCGCCGACACCGGCTACGCGAGCTTCCGCTCCCAGGTCTGGAACCGGTGGCCGACCGCCGGCGCGGCACCGCCGTTCGGTGACGCCACGACCTACCACCGGATCGTCGACGAGCTCGTGCACAGCGGCACGATCCTCGACGAGAAGATGATCTACTTCAGCGCGCGCCTGTCCCCGAGCTACCCGACCGTCGAGGTCCGCGTCGCGGACGTCTGCCTCGAGGTCGAGGACGCCGTGCTGCAGGCCGCCCTGGTGCGCGGCCTCGCCGAGACGGCGATCGCGGAGCGGGGCGGCGGGAACTGGCAGGTCCAGCCCCGGACCGAGCAGCAGCGCATCGCGATGTGGCGCGCGGCCCGCTCCGGGATCCGCGGCGACCTGATCAGCCCGACCAAGGGCGGGCCGCTGCCCGCGGCCGAGGTGGTCGGCGAGCTGCTCGCACACATCTCGGACGCCCTGGAGCGGTCCGGCGACCTCGAGTGGGTGCGCACGCAGCTCGGGATCGTGCTCGCGCGCGGCACCGGCGCGGACCAGCAGCGGGCGTGGCGCGCCGTCGGCGCGGACACCGGTGCGGTCGTGCGCAACGCCGTCGAACGGACCCTTGCGTGAACGAGGTTCCCGAGGTCGCGGCCTCCCCCGCGCTGTTACGCCGGATCG
Organism: Pengzhenrongella sp.; assembly: GCF_036565025.1. Classification (NCBI taxonomy): domain Bacteria; kingdom Bacillati; phylum Actinomycetota; class Actinomycetes; order Micrococcales; genus Pengzhenrongella; species Pengzhenrongella sp. Next base: position 1,179 of record NZ_DATCNW010000211.1, on the reverse strand, counting down.
GCGCGCTGCTCACGCCGTACCGCGGACGGCTGGTGCTGGTCGCCGTCGCGATCCTGGTCAGCTCGCTGCTGGGGATCGTCACGCCGTTCCTGACCCGCCGGGTGTTCGACGACGCGCTCGGCTTCACGGGCCACACCGGGGTGAACCTCCCGCTGCTGCTCGAGCTGACCGCCGCGATGATCGCGATCCCACTGCTCAGCTCGGCGATCGGGGTCGGCCAGACGTTCCTGACGACCAAGGTCGGCAACCTCGCGATGGCCGACCTGCGAGCGAAGCTGTTCGAGCACCTCGAGCGCATGGAGCTCGCCTTCTTCACGGCCACCAAGACCGGCTCGATCCAGTCGCGGCTCGCGAACGACGTCGGCGGCGTCGGCTCGGTGCTGACCACGACGGCGTCGTCCATCCTGGCCAGCTCGGTCACCGTGATCGCCTCGATCGCCGCGATGGTGCTGCTGAGCTGGCAGCTGACCGCCGTGGCGCTGGTCCTGATGCCCCTGTTCATCGTGCTGCAGCGCCGGGTCGGTGCCCGCCGCCAGCGGCTGGCGCGCGCCACCCAGGAGTCGCTCGCGGACATGACCGCGATCACCCAGGAGGCGCTGAGCGTCTCGGGCGTGCTGCTGTCGAAGATCTTCAACCGGGGCGAGGCGGAGGTCGCCCGGTACGGCGAGGAGAACGACCGCCAGGTGGACCTCCAGGTGCGCCAGGCGATGGCCGGGCAGGGCTTCTTCGGCGTCGTGTCCGCGTTCATGGCGATCACGCCCGCGCTGGTCTACCTGGTCGCCGGCTACATGATGACCGGCGGGGTGGGCGGTGGGGTGATCTCGGCGGGCACGCTCGTCGCGTTCTCCACGCTGCAGGCCCGCCTGCTCTGGCCGATGCTCTCGCTGATGCGCGTCGCGCTCGACGTCCAGACGTCCCTGGCGTTGTTCCGCCGGATCTTCGAGTACCTGGACCTCTCGCCCGCGATCACCGACCGGCCCGGGGCGATCGCGCTGGACCCGCGGCAGGTCCGCGGTCGCGTCGAGCTCGACGGGGTGTCGTTCACCTACCCGCCTCCCCCGGAGCTGCGCGCCCCCGCGCCGGTCCCCGGACCCGTCCGCGGTGGTGGTGGCGGGCACGGGATGGGCGCCCGGCTCGGGATCCCGCCGACGGGCGCCGGCGGGATGGGCGGCCGGCCGG